>JBFLKL010000016.1:0-17243 GCA_040883175.1 Synechococcaceae cyanobacterium
CTGAGCTGGAAGCGGCACTGGCGACCCGATCCGGTGGGCGAGCGTCTGCTGATCCTTCCCGCCTGGCTGGAGGTGCCCCCTGCGTATGCCCAGCGGCTGGTGATCCGGATGGATCCGGGCAGTGCCTTCGGCACCGGCGGCCATCCCACCACC
Organism: Synechococcaceae cyanobacterium; assembly: GCA_040883175.1. GTDB lineage: Bacteria > Cyanobacteriota > Cyanobacteriia > PCC-6307 > Cyanobiaceae > NIES-981. Next base: position 154 of record JBFLKL010000016.1, read on the forward strand.
CGCCTCTGTCTGGAGGCGCTGGAGCGCCTGGCGGCCGAGGGCGAGGGTCGGGGCGACCCCGCCCTCGGCCTGGGCGGCCTGAGGGTGGCGGATCTGGGCTGCGGCAGCGGCATCCTCGGGATCGCCGCCCTGCTGTTGGGAGCCGCCTCGGTCGCCGCTGTGGACACCGATCCCCTGGCGGTGCGGGCCACAGCCGACAACGCCGCCGCCTGCGGCGTTCAGGAGCGTCTGCGGGTGCGCCGGGGCTCGGTGGAGGCGCTGGCGGAGGTGCTGGAGGGCCGGCCCGCCGATCTGCTGCTCTGCAACATCCTGGCCCCGGTCATCGAGGCCCTCTGCCCCGCCTTCCACACCGTGCTGACACCAGGGGGTGTGGGCCTGCTCAGCGGCGTGCTGGTGGGGCAGGAGCCCCGGCTGCGACGGGCTCTGGCGGCCCAGGGATGGACCGCTGAACCCACCGCCCGCCAGAGTGACTGGGGGTTGATCACGATCCGGCGCTCCGGGACGGACGGGCAAGCGGAGTTCGCCGATGTCGCATAAGGCACGCTGATAGGTAATCTGGCTTTGATTGGGCTTCCACGGGACAGCCTCACAAACCGACAGGAACGGCAGCTGCCCGATGTAGGAAGGGCAGGTCCTACAGGCCCGGTTGTCCGGGTGCCTGTGAGCCCCAATCCCTTCCATGGCTTCCTACAAGGTCACCCTCATCAACGAGAGCGAGGGCCTCAACAAGACCATCGAGGTTCCCGACGACCAGTACATCCTCGACGCCGCTGAAGAGCAGGGCATCGACCTCCCCTACTCCTGCCGTGCCGGTGCCTGCAGCACCTGCGCAGGCAAGCTCACCTCCGGAACCGTTGACCAGTCCGACCAGAGCTTCCTCGATGACGACCAGATCGAGGCTGGCTTCGTGCTCACCTGTGTCGCCTATCCCACCAGCGACTGCACCATCACCACCCATGCCGAGGAAGAGCTCTACTGAGCTCCACGGGTTGATCCCCGCCTCCCCTTCCGCCACCCTTCGGGGTGGCTTTTTGATGTCAGCCCTGTTCCCCTTCACCCGCGCCGCAGAGCAGCTGCTGCCTCCCGGTTCGGAGCACACCAGTGCCGGCGGCCAGTACAGCTACCGCATTCTGGGGCCCTGCTGCCGCCTGTTCGACCGCGACGAACTCCCCTGGCCCTGCTGTCGCCTGGCCTGGCGCAGCAAGGAACCCAGCTGGCGCCGCATCGGCCGTCGCTTCGTGGCCGATCTGGCCGCCCGCCGCTGCCCCTCCTATGCGGTGGAACTGCTCCTGCCCGGTGCACGGCCCACCCGCACGGTGGTCACCCTGTTCCCGGTGCGGCTGCGGCCGGCCCTGCAGGAGTGGTGGTACAGCAAGCTGCCGGCGTCCCTGGACTCCACCAATGTCTCACCACCGCTCGAGCCTGATTGCAGCGGTCCCCTGGCCAGCAGGTCAACGGAAAAACCGGCACCTGATGAGGTGCCGGTCGGTGAGGGGGATGAAGGCGTGGGTGCTCAGAAATAGATCTTGCCGCCACCCCACTGAACGCCCTGCACTTTCGGGGCCGTGAGGATGAAACCGGCCATCAGGCGCAGGTCCTCGTCGTCCAGATCGCGCATCTTCACGAAGATGTCGCTGCTGCGGATGCTCGGATGCACGTCGGCGATGGAGTATTCGCCGTCGTAGCTGGTGGGGTCCTTCATGTAGTCCACCAGGGCCTCGACGTTGTCCCGTGACGGTGTGGCCAGGGCCAGGGTCTCAAGATCAAGCCCGACGTTCTGGTTGGTCTTGGTGATGCCGCCGGCGTGGCACTCGCCGCAGCTGGTGTTGAACAGTTTCCGCCCGGCCTTGATCTCCTGCTCGGTGAAGGTCACCGTGCTGCCATCGGGACTGCCAGCCACCGTCAGTTGCTCGGTGGTCCACTGGGCGGCCAGGGCCTGCCCGCTGAAGCCGACACAGAGGAGCAACACGAGAGGCAGGGCCACCAGGGTGCGGACCGCTGCACGCAGGGCCCGGGGCAGCAGGGCGGTGTGCAGAGAGACAGTGGCGAAGGCCAGAGGGGTCGAGGCCATGGGGAGAAGCCGGAGGTGTGGCGGGGAGAACCGCGTCGCAGACCTTGTATCACGGGGGCTGGGGGCTCCGGTCCGGATTCGGGAGAACTGTTGCAGGCGCAGGCCGTTGGCGGCTCGGTCGCCGCCGGTTCAGGGCTTGACCGCCGCCTCCGGGGAGGCGATCCCCAGCTCCAGCCCCTGCTCCAGTCCGTCTGCCTCCGCAGGCTCCTCCGGCAGCACGTCGATGCACAGAAAGTCCCGGGCCAGCTCGGTGTTGGGGAAGATCGCCCGGGCCTCCGCCAGCAGGTCGTCGGGGGTGACGGCATTGCCCGGTACGTAGCGGGGGCTGAGGTGGGTGAGGGCCAGCCGCTTCACCCCCGCGGCCAGGGCGGTCTGGGCAGCCATGGTGCTCGTGGAATGCTGCCGGGCAAAGGCCAGCTCCGCCTCGGCGTGGGCGAAGGTGCTCTCGTGGATCAGCAGATCGGCGCCCGCGGCCAGCTCCACCGCCGCCTCGCAGAACACCGTGTCTGTGCAGTACACGATGCTGGCGCCGGGGCGCTCGGGCCCACAGAGGCTGGCTCCGTTGATGATGCGACCGTCCTCGAGGGTGATGCTGGCCCCCTGCTTCAAGCGGGCGTAGATCGGCCCCGGGGGGATTCCCAGCTGCCTGGCCCTGGCCACATCGAACCGCCCGGCCCGCGGTTTCTGGTCCACCCGGTAGGCGAAGGCTGGCACCCGGTGGGTCAGGGGCGCGCAACGCACACTGATGTCCTCCAGCTCCAGCAGCGGCGTGCCGCTGGCGGCCCCCTGCCGCACCCGGTGGTGCCGCAGGGGGTAACTGATGCGTGTGGAACTGGTGTGCAGCGCCCCCTCGAGAAAGTCCCGCAGCCGATCGGGGCCGTAGAGGTCGATGCCCGGGCAGGTGCCCGCCAGGCCGAGGCTCGCCAGCAGCCCGGGCAGCCCGAACACGTGATCGCCGTGCATGTGGGTCACGAAGACCCGCCGCAGCTGGCTCACCCGCAGGTCGCTGCGCAGGAACTGATGCTGCGTGCCCTCGCCGCAGTCGAACAGCCAGAGCTCGGCCCTCTGGGGCAGACGCAGGGCCACGGCGGAGACATTGCGGCCCCGGGTGGGCACCCCGGAACTCGTGCCGAGAAACGTGACCTGCACGGGGGGAGGGCCTCTGGCGCATGCTGCCACGCCGGCCACAATGGGCGCCCGAGTTGACCGTTCACCGTGTCGCTGTTCCTGCGCCCCTGGACACCGGTGCTCGCGCTGGTGGCCGTCTCCGTTCCGGCGGTCGTCGTCTCCGGCGATACCGCTCTCCAGGCCCGCACCGGCGAGCCGGAGGTGCGGGTGCTGCTGGCCGAAGGCTCCAGCCTGGCGCTGGGCTCCCTGGGTCAGCCGCTGCGTCTCCAGCCCGGCGGTGTGCAGCTGCCCCCCGCCACCGCTGCCACGGTGTCCATCCAGGGTGGACGGGTGCGCGTGCTGTTCCCGGGGGCCACGGGCGCTGCCCAGGCGGGCGTTCAGTTGCCTCAGGCCGCCGTTTACTGGCTGGAGCCCATGCCCGGCGGTGGTTCCGACGCCGCCGGTGCATTCCAGCTGCGGCAGCGCCGCTACCGGGGGCGGCTGCGGCTGCTGGCCAGCGGCGGAAAGCTCCAGGCCATCAACCACCTGCCGCTGGAGACCTACCTGCCCAGCGTGGTGGGCAGCGAGATGCCCGCCAGCTGGCCCCAGCCGGCCCTGCGTGCCCAGGCTGTGGCCGCCCGCACCTATGCCCTGCGCCAGCTCAGACCCGCCGCCGACTACGACCTCAAGGCCACGGTGAGCAGCCAGGTGTACAAGGGCCTGGAGGCGGAAACCGACTCCACCCGGCAGGCGGTGGCCAGCACCCGCGGCCAGGTGCTCATGTTCGGCTCCCGTCTCGCCAACACGGTGTTCCACAGCAGCAGCGGGGGCCTCACCGAGAACAGCGGCGACATCTGGCAGCAGCAGCTGCCCTACCTGGTAAGCGTGCCCGATTTCGATCACGACAGTCCGGTGCACCAGTGGCAGGAGCTGCTGCCGGCGGATCGGCTGCGCCAGGCCTTCGCTGAAACAGGCGGGGTGTACCGCATCGATGTGCTGGCCACCACGGCCACGGGGCGCGTGCGTCAGGCCCGGGTCGTGGGTCCCGCCGGCACCCTGGTGGTCACCGGTCCCCAGCTGCGTTCCCGCCTGGGGTTGCGCAGCACCCAGGTGCGTTTCGAGGTGCTCGACCCGGAACGGGCCTCGGCCAAGCCAGCCCAGTTCGCCCAGCTGCCGCCGCCGCCGCCGCCGATTCCCCCCCCCCGCCGCGCCACCTTGGAAAGCCCTGCCGCCGCGAGCTCCGCCGATGGCGGCGGAGCTCGCACCAGGCCCCAGCCGGCGCTGCTGGCCGTGGGCCGTGGCTTCGGCCATGGCGTGGGCATGAGCCAGTGGGGCGCCCTCGCCATGGCCCGCAGAGGGGAGAGCCACGAGCGGATTCTCAGCCATTACTACCGCGGTACCGTGCTGCGGCCCTACGGCCTGCCCTGAACCCGCTTGACCGCCACCACTCCCCGGCGCCTGGCGCTGACCGTTCTGGAGGACAGTGAGGCCGTGGCCCGTCATGTGGCCCTGGAGGTGCTCGCCGACCGCCTCGCGCCCCATCCCCTCCCGCTGGGCCTGGCCACCGGCAACACGATGGTGCCCGTGTACGGCGCCCTGGCGGAGCTCGCGCGGCGGCTGCCGGACGACCAGCGCAGGCACCTGAGGAGCGGCTGGCGCAGCTACAACCTCGATGAGTACCTGGGCCTGGGCAGCGGCCATCCGGGCTCCTTTGCCGCCTTCATGCGCAATCGTCTGACCTTGCCGCTGGGGCTGGATCCCGGCAGTGTGTGCCTGCCCGATGGCCTGGCACCGGATCCGGCGGCCGAGGCCGCGAGCTACGGCACCGAGATCCGTGCCGCCGGAGGGATCGGGCTGCAGCTTCTGGGTCTTGGGGTGAACGGCCATGTGGGCTTCAACGAGCCGCCCTCCACCGCCACGAGCCAGTGCCGGCCCGTGGTGCTCAGCACCGCCACCCGCCGGCACAACGCCGCCGGCTTCGGTGGCGACCCCGCGGCGGTCCCGCGGCGGGCCATCACCCTGGGACTGGCGGACATCCTGGCGGCCCGGCGCCTTCTGCTGGTCGTCACCGGTGCCGGCAAGGCGGCGGTGTTGGGCCGTCTGCTTCGCCAGCCGCCCTCCCCGGAGCTGCCGGCCAGCTGGCTGCAGCGCCACCCGGCGGTGCGGGTGGTCGCCGATCGGGCCGCCCTCAGCGCCGCCGCCGACGGCGCCTGAACCGCCCCAGCGGCGGCCTCAGGTCAGCAGTTGTTCCAGCAGAGCCCCGTCGGCCTCCAGGTTGGTGGTCACGGTGCGCACGTCGTCCAGCTCCTCGAGGGCGTCCAGCATGCGCAGGCAGGCGCGCAGCTGCTCCGGATCGTCCACGGGACAGCTCACCTGGGGGATCCAGCGGTGTTCCCAGCCGCCCACCGCCAGCCCCAGGCGTCGCAGGCCGTCCTGCAGGGCCTCCAGCTGCGCGAAGGGAGCGAACACCTCGGCGCTGCCGCTGCGGCCATCGGCCGGGTCGTCGCCTGCAAGCTCGTAGCCGAGCACGTCCACCCTCCCCTCGCTCTCCAGGGCCAGCAGGGCTTCCAGCAGGCTGTCCTCATCCAGGCTTGGCAGCCGCACAGAGGCCACGCTGCGCTGCTCGAACAGGTAACCCACACAGCCCGTCTCGCCGAGGTTGCCGCCGTGCTTTCCGAAGGCCAGCCGCAGGTCGGCGGCGGTGCGGTTGCGGTTGTCGGTGAGCGCCTCCACCAGCACGGCCACCCCGCCAGGTCCATAGCCCTCGTAGCGCACGGCCTCGAAGGCGTCGGCCCCGCCGCTGAGCTGGCCTGACCCCTTGGCGATCGCCCGCTCGATGTTGGCGTTGGGCACTCCGGCTGCCCTGGCCTTCTCGATGGCCGTGCGCAGCTGGAAGTTGCCCGCCGGATCGGCGCCGGTGCGGGCTGCGACCATGATCTCCCGCCCCAGGCGGGTGAACAGGGCCCCCCGTTTGGCATCCACCACCGCCTTGGTGCGCTTGATCTGGGCCCATTTGCTGTGGCCGGCCATGGCGGGGAGCGGAGCGGGGAGCGAAGAACGGGATCACCCGGCCGCTTCGAGCACCAGCTTCGGCTGCAGCTGGCCATCGGCGGTGGCCCGGGCCATGCCCGCCAGATTGCCATCCGGCGTGACCACCACCACAGCAGACCCCTGCGGCGGCGGCGCCGGGCTGTCCAGCCGGCGGCCGCAGCGCCAGCCCGCCAGCTGGTCCGGGCTCAGCCGCTGATGGGGCAGATGGGCCAGCGCCGCCAGGGGTGCCAGCAGGGGTGGGGGTGGCGTGCGCTCGAGGGCCTCGAGGGGGACCGCCTGCTCCAGGGTGAAGCCGAGGGCGGCGGTGCGCCGCAGGCTGGCCAGGGCCCCGCCGCAACCCAGCGCGGCGCCGAGATCGCGGGCCAGGGACCGGATGTAGGTGCCGGCGGAGCAGGCCACCTCCAGCTCCAGCCGGCCGCTGGGGTGATCCCAGCCCAGCAGCTCCAGTCGATGGATCCGCACAGGACGGGGAGCCAGGGTCAGGGTTTCCCCCTGCCGCACGCGCTGGTAGGCGCGCTGGCCGTCCACGTGCACCGCAGACACCTGAGGCGGCACCTGGCTGATCGCCCCATGGAACCGGTTCAGGGCGGAGGTGATCGCCTCCGCCTCCAGGGCTGGGACGGGTCGCCGCTCCAGCACCTCCCCCTGCAGGTCGTCGCTGGCGGTGGTGAGGCCCAGCTGCACCACGCCCCGGTAGGTCTTGTCGCCGCTCAGGTAGGGCAGCAGCCTGGTGGCCGCCCCCAGGGCGATCGGCAGCACCCCGGTGACCGCCGGATCCAGGGTGCCGCCGTGACCCACCCGGCGCAGGCCGTAGGCCCTCCGCACCCGGCTCACGCAGCCATGGGAGCTGAGCCCGGCCGGTTTGTCGAGCACCAGGAAACCACAGGGCTGGTCAACCATCGCCACCCGCGTCAGCCTGAGCGCTCCGATGCTCCGACGCCATGACCCTGCAGCAGCGCCGTGAACTGGTGTTCCTGGTGCTGGCGGGGATCTTCCTGGGGACGATGGGGATGCTCAACATTCTCGGGCTCACCCGGTTCCTGCAGCTGGGGTCGATCGGCTCCTGGCCCATCGTGGTGGCGGTGGGGGCCCTGCCCTACCCGGTGACGTTCCTGTGCACCGACCTGATCAGTGAGCTCTGGGGGGAGCGGCGGGCCGGCCAGCTGGTGTGGGTGGGGCTGGCCCTGAACGGCTGGATCGTGCTGATCCTGTGGCTGGGGGGCACCCTCCCGGGCCTGCCGGGAGCGCCGGAGACCACCTTCTTCGAGGTGCGACGGCTGGCCTTCGGTGCCGTGGGGGCCTCAATGGTGGCCTACCTGGCCGCCCAGTTCACCGATGTGCGCCTGTTTCACTTCTGGAAGCGCTTCAGCAAGGGCAGGGCCCTGTGGCTGCGCAACAACGGTTCGACGCTGGTGAGCCAGCTGGTGGACACCAGTGCCGTGGTGCTGATCAGCCACTACGCCAACCACCTGCTGCCCCTGCGTGCGGAGGCGCCGGTGCTTCCCCAGCTGGCCAGTTACATCGCCAGCGGTTACCTGTTCAAGGCCCTTGCGGCCCTGATCGACACGCTGCCCTTCTACTGGCTCGTGGGTTGGCTGCGCAGGTGGCTCGAGGTCCCGGAGCCCGGAGCGGAACTGAACGATGGGTAACTTGGCCCGGTCCGAAGCAGAGGGGCGGTGTCGGAACACCCGCAGCGAGACCACAGCACCGGAGGGGGCGCCGCCCTGGCGGTTGCCGAGCAGGCGCCCTCCGAACCGCGGTCCGCAGATCCGCGGGCAGCTGATCATGGGGAGGCGGATGGGCTCAGCGTGGATCGCTTTCTGCGTGATGGCTTCGCGCTCAGGCAGCAGCTGGCCGATCACCTCGCGTTGACGGCCGCCGAGCTGGAGCGGCGGCTGCCCCACAGCACCGCCGAGCTGGCCGCCCTGCATCCCGGCGGCTTCGATCCGCAGCAGGCGGGTCGCTTCTACGAGGAGACGGTGGGCACCGGCCACCTGCTGGAGCTGGCCGCCTGGCACCTCGACAGCGCCGACTACATCGCCGACACCCTGCGGTTGCAGCAGCGCTTCGCCCGCGGTCATGTGCTCGACTTCGGCGGTGGCATCGGCAGCCATGCCCTGGCGGCCGCTGGCCTGGAGGCGGTGGAGCGGGTGTGGTTCGTGGACCTCAACCCCCACAACCGCGGGTTCGTGGCCGAGCGCGCTGAGCGGCTGGGGGTGGCCGGAAAGCTGCGGTGTGTGCGTGATCTGGACGATCCCGCCCTGCCCAGCCGGTTCGACACCGTGGTGTGCCTCGATGTGCTGGAGCATCTCAGTGACCCGGCGGCCCAGCTGGAGCAGTTCGCCGAGCGCATGGAGCATCAGGCCGTGGCCCTGTTCAACTGGTATTTCAGCAAGGGTGACAACGGCGAGTATCCGTTCCACATCGATGATCCGGTGCTGGTGGAACGGTTTTTCCGCACCCTCCAGAGTCGCTTTCTGGAGGTCTTCCACCCGCTGCTGATCACCACCCGGGCCTACCGGACTGCCTGAACGGGATCAGCCCACAGCCACCATCAGCCCACGGCCACGTTGATGCGCTTGCGGTTGCGCAGGCCCCGCTTGATCGAGTCGAAGCTCACCACCCCATCCACCAGCGCGAAAAGGGTGTCATCGGAGCCACGGCCGACGTTGCTGCCTGGCAGCACCGAGGTGCCGCGCTGGCGGATCAGGATCGAGCCGGCGGAGACGGTTTCCCCGCCGTAGGCCTTGACGCCGAGGCGCTTGGCGTTGGAGTCGCGGCCGTTGCGGGTGGAACCCGTGCCTTTCTTGTGGGCCATTGGGAGAACCTTGCTCAGGGATGGGGTGATTGTGGCGCCCCGTGGCTGCTGGGCCGTCGGCCGCGCCGGAGTGACTGAGGGAGTCGGGGGGATCAGGCCAGCGTCTTGCCGTTCATGGAGATGGACTGGACCATCACCCGGGTGAGCTCCTGGCGGTGCCCCGCCTTGCGGCGGGTCTTCTTCTTGGGCCGCATCTTGTAGACGATCACCTTGGATCCGCGGCGGTGGGCCATCACCTTCAGGTCCACGCTGGCGCCCTGCACGTAGGGCTGGCCCAGGGTGGGGGCGTTGCCGTCGTTCACCAGCAGCACGGTGTCCAGCGTCACGGTGCTGTCCACGTCCGCCGGCAGGCGGTCAAGGTCGTAATAGCGGTTGGGCTGGAGCCAGAACTGCTGGCCGCAGGCCTCGACGATGGCGTAGGGAGCCGCTGCAGGGGCCTGGGAGGCGCTGGAGCTGGCGGGGGAGGACGACTGGGTCATGACGACGGGCGTGGCCAGGCTGGACAACGGCACTGGAGAAGCCCGGAATGGCCGGGTCCAAGGGCGATGCCATCAAGGGCGAAGCCATGGACGGAACGGCTCTCCTGGGACCGGCGATCGACTCGCTCCGGGGATTGCCCGGGACACCATGTCGAATCATCAACATGTCGAGTGATCAACAGGAGTTCTGTGGCGAACCCCCTGCCCGGATCCAGCGCAGCCGCCATTGCGGCCTGGCGCACGGTTGCTAAGACAAACAAGAAGTTTCGCCCTGCAGGGTTCCCTTCGTCAACATGGGCTCGACCCCGGCGGTTCCGCCGCCGCGGATGGATGCCCATGCCCGCCTCGCCGCTCACCGTCGCTTCGATCCTGGATGACCCCGCTGTGCAGGCCGCGGTGGACCGCTGGCTGGCCGGCCAGCAGCGCTACCGGCTGCTGCGCTGCGACCCCGGGGGCGATCCGGTGGCGGCGCTGCAGGAGCACGGCGACGCCATCGACGCCCTGCTGCTCGAGCAGGGACGTCTCAGCCCTGAGCAGGCGCAGGCTCTCCGGGAGCGTGGCCTGCTGCTGCCTGCGGTGGTGATTGGAGCGAGCGGAGCCGGACCGATGGCTCTGCATGAGGCGGAGGTGCACCTGCCCGTCGATCAGCTGGAGCAGCTCAGCTACAACCTTGATGCGGCTGTCTCCCGCTTCCTCTCCCACGGTCGGGGTGATTCGCCGCAGGCGGTCGCCGCACCCGGCGACCGCGGGCTCTCGGATCGCTGGCGCCTGGCCGATCGGCTGCAGGACCGTCTCGGGTTGGCCGGCGTGTTCTACAAGCGCGACCCCTCGCGTTTCCTGCGCCACCTCCCGCCCCAGGACGCCACCGACCTGCTGCGCTCCCTGCAGCGCACGTACCGCGATCTGCTGCTGCAGTACTTCCGGGATCCGGCAGCGGCCAACCAGGCCCTGGAAAGCTTCGTGAACACAGCCTTCTTCAGCGACCTGCCGATTACGAAGACCATCGAGATTCACATGAATCTGATTGACGCCTTCGCCAAGCAACTTAAGCTTGAGGGCCACAGGGGTGAATTCCTTCAGGACTATCGCCTGGCCCTGCTCGATGTTCTCGCTCACCTCTGCGAGATGTATCGACGCTCCATCCCTCCCGATCCGGCGATGGATAGATCCTCGTCAGACCGTTGATATCTCGAGTTCCTACCATGCCGGCTCGCAAGACCTACATCCTCAAGCTCTATGTGGCTGGAAACACTCCCAGTTCCATGCGGGCATTGAAAACTCTGCGTGAAATCCTGGAAACTGAATTTCGGGGTGTCTATGCTCTCAAGGTGATTGATGTACTCAAGAACCCCCAGTTGGCCGAGGAGGATAAGATTCTCGCCACGCCCACCCTCGCGAAGATCCTGCCTCCGCCCGTTCGTCGCATTATCGGTGACCTCAGTGACCGTGAGCGGGTGCTGATCGGTCTTGACCTCCTCTACGACGAGCTGACGGACGATGGTGTCTTCGCTGATGACTTGCTGGAGACGTCATCGTCTGCCATCCCTCCAGACCCGCTGGACGGCGCCTGAAACCATGTTCACCGGCGCTTGGCTTAACCGATTCCCTCCCACCTCGATCAGCACTCTGTGATGTCTGACCAGACTTCCCCCGCAACGCCTGTGACGCTGGTGCAGAAGCTGCCAACAGGCATCGAGGGTTTCGATGATGTCTGCCATGGCGGGCTGCCGATCGGCCGCTCCACGCTGGTGTCGGGAACGTCAGGCACTGGCAAGACGATTCTCTCGCTGAACTTCCTCTACAACGGCGTCCTGCACTACAACGAGCCAGGTGTGTTTGTGACCTTTGAGGAGTCGCCCTTGGATATCATGCGCAATGCGTCCAGTTTTGGTTGGAATATCCAGGAGATGGTGGACCAGAACAAGCTCTTTATCCTGGATGCATCGCCTGATCCAGAGGGTCAGGATGTGGCTGGTAGTTTCGACCTCTCGGGGTTGATTGAGCGCATAAACTATGCCATTCGCAAGTACAAGGCGCGTCGAGTGGCCATTGACTCGATGACCGCTGTTTTTCAGCAGTACGACGCAATCTCGGTTGTTCGGCGGGAGATCTTTCGCCTGATTGCCAGGCTCAAGGATATCGGCGTGACGACGGTCATGACCACCGAACGGGTGGATGAATATGGTCCTGTCGCCCGCTACGGGGTTGAGGAGTTCGTGTCCGATAACGTGGTGATTCTGCGCAACGTGCTGGAGGGAGAGCGCCGCCGCCGCACGGTGGAGATCCTCAAGTTGCGGGGAACCACCCACATGAAGGGTGAATTCCCCTTCACCCTCGGCAGCCACGGCATGAGCGTGTTTCCCCTGGGGGCCATGCGTCTCACACAGCGGAGCTCGAACGTGCGGATCAGCTCCGGGGTGCCGAAGCTGGACGCCATGTGTGGTGGTGGATTCTTCAAGGATTCCATCATCCTGGCCACCGGCGCCACAGGCACTGGCAAAACCTTGCTGGTGTCGAAATTCATCGAAGATGCCTGCAGCCACAAGGAACGGGCCATCCTTTTTGCCTATGAAGAGTCACGGGCCCAGTTGCTGCGCAATGGCAGCAGCTGGGGCATCGACTTTGAGCAGATGGAGCAGGATGGACTTCTGAAAATCATTTGTGCCTACCCCGAATCAACCGGTCTTGAGGATCATCTGCAGATCATCAAGACGGAAATCGGTCAGTTCAAGCCTTGCCGCATGGCCATCGACTCCCTCAGTGCCCTGGCTCGGGGGGTCAGTCACAACGCTTTCAGGCAGTTTGTGATCGGAGTAACTGGCTATGCCAAGCAGGAAGAGATTGCCGGTTTCTTTACCAATACATCCGAAGAGTTCATGGGTAGTCATTCCATCACTGATTCCCATATCTCAACGATCACAGACACCATCCTGCTGTTGCAGTACGTGGAAATCCGTGGGGAGATGGCCCGTGCCCTGAACGTGTTCAAGATGCGCGGCTCCTGGCATGACAAGGGCATCCGCGAATTTGTGATCACTGGTCAGGGTCCTGAGATCAAGGATTCCTTTTCCAATTTCGAACGCATCATCTCAGGCGTGCCGCACCGCGTCACCAGCGACGAGCGCAGCGAGCTGGCTCGCATCGTGCAGGGCGTGGGAGAGGACGGCGACCCCCTCTGAGGACTCAGACCTGGCTCCTGACCAGCGAGCCGGCGGTCAGCTGCTGCCGGTCGGCCACCAGTTGCAGCTCCGCATTGTCGCTGTCCTCGAGCGGCAAATCGAACCAGAACGTGGTCCCCACCCCCAGCTCACTGGCCATGGAGATCCGTGTGCCGTGCTTGTCGAGGATGCCGCGCACGATCGAGAGTCCCAGTCCTGTGCCGGCCTCGGTGTGCACGGCATTCTCCACTCTGTAGAAGCGCTCGAAGATGCGCTCCTGATCCCGGGGGGCGATGCCGCTGCCCGTGTCGGCGATCTCCACCCTCAGCCGGGGCAGGGGTGAGTGAACCTCGCAGCTCGGTCCTGAGTGCTCCGGCGGCGCCTCGATGGGCAGGGCACAACTGTCGGGCCAGGGATAGGCGCGCAGCATCAGCTGTCCGCCCTCGGCGGTGAATTTCAGGCCATTGCCAACCAGATTGTCGAACACCTGCAGCAGCAGATCCCAGTTGCCCAGCACCCGTGGCAGCTGGGGGTCGGCTTCGAAGTTCAGGCTCACACCCTTCTCCTCCGCATTGAGCCTGTAGGTGCGAAGTGTCTGCTCGATGGCGGCGCCCAGCTCCAGGGGCTCAAAACTCCACTGGCGATCGGATTCCAGGCGCGACAGATCGAGAACATCGTTGACCAGCCGTGTCAGGCGGTCGGTCTCGGCATTGGCGATGCCGAGAAACTCCCGCTTCTCCTCCTCGCTCAGCTGGTCTCCCAGGTCGTGGAGGGTTTCCACATAGCTCTTGATGTTGAACAGGGGTGTGCGCAGTTCATGCGAGACATTGCTGATGAACCGGCTCTGGGCGGCATTCAGTTCCACCTCCCGGGTGAGGTCCTGCACCGTCATCGCCATGCCCTTGAGTGTTTCGCCGCTCACGTCCCGCACCGATTGCAGCACGATGCGCAGGGTGCGGGGCGGCTCCCCCAGACTGCAGCGCAGATCGGTGCTGTCCAGTCCGCCGCCCGTGACGGTGTCCAGGGCGTCCTGCAACTCCATCGCCAGCCGCTCGGGCAGCTCCTGGATCAGAGGATTGCCCTCGAGATTGCGTCCCTCCCAGCGGAACAGGCGACGGGCCGTGGGGTTGGCCAGCACGATCGCCCCGTCGGCATCGAGCAGCACGGCCCCATCGGCCATGGTGGCGATCAACGACTCCTGTTTGACCTGGGCGGCCCGCAGCTCCTCGATGTTGGCGGCCTTGTACTCCTCCAGCTGGGTGGCCATCGTGTTGAAGCCCTCCAGCAGCTCGCCAAGCTCTCCGCCCACAGGCAGGGCGATGCGGGTCTCGAAGTTGCCGCCGGCGATCTGGCGGACACCCCGCAGCAGTTCCTTCACCGGCTGCGTGATGGTGAGGGCATTGAACACCGAGCCCAGGATCACCAGCACCCAGATCGAGATGAACACCGCCACCGTCACCTCTCGGGTGAGTGCGGCACTGGCCAGCAGGGTTTCATTGGGGTTGATGCCCAGGGCCAGCACGCCCAGATAACTGCCGTCGCTCACCATCGGCACGAACACGTCTGTCACCTGACCGTCCGGTGTGAGGTGCTGCCGCACCAGGGGATTGTCCGGACGCTTCTGGATGTCGGCGGGCAGTTCCAGGCGCCGACTCAGCAGCAGTTCGCTGGTGCCGTTATTGGAGCCGATCGGAATCCCCAGATAGATGATCCCTTCCGGATCGGCGAAGAAGATGTAACGCAGGCTGCGGCTGGAGCGCCAGAAGCGATCCGCTACCGAAGCCAGTTCGCGGTCGTTCCCCTCGGCCACGAGGGGGGTCACGTTGGCGGAGAGGAGAAGGCCCAGATCCCGGGCGTAGCGGGTGTCGCTCATGCGGGCATCCCGCTGGATCCCGTTGAGGGCCAGGAAAGTGATGCCCGTCATCAGCAGGCTCACCACCAGGGTGGCCACCGCCAGCAGTTTGGTCTGGAGGCTGAACTCGGCCCACCAGCGCGCCAGGGCCTGCCGCCAGCTGAGCCGGGCCTGGGACCCTTCGGCCGTCATCGGCTGCGCACCTGATGGCCGATGTCGCGCCGGAAGGTCATGCCAGCGAAGCCCACCTGCTCGAGACCTCCATAGACCCGGGCGAAGGCACTGTCGAAGTCGTCGGCCTGGGCCACCAGCGCCAGCACCCGGCCGCCGCTGGTGCGGCACACGCCCTCAGTGTCGCGGCGGCTGCCGGCGTGAAACAGCTGCAGATGCTCGCTGGGCCGCAGCGCGCTGTGAATCGCGTCGCCCTGGCGCACCGCTCCCGGATAGCCCTCGGCGGCGGCGATCACGCAGGCGCTGCACAGGGGCGCGATCGACAGCGGCGGGGCTGAGGCCAGGTGGCCCCGGGCGCAGGCCAGCAGCACTGACGCCAGTTCGGGGCCCAGCAGTGGCATCAGCGTTTCGCATTCCGGATCGCCGAAGCGGCAGTTGAACTCGATCACGCTGGGCCCATGGGCGGTGAGCATCAGGCCGGCGTAGATCACGCCGCGGTAGTCGATGCCACGGCGCCGCAGAGCCGCCAGCGTCGGCTCGAGCACCCGTTGCCGCACCTCCTCCAGCCCCTGCCCATCGAGCAGCGGGGCCGGTGCGTAGGCACCCATGCCACCGGTGTTCGGGCCCGTGTCCCCCTCGCCGATGCGCTTGTGATCCTGCGCCGGGGGCAACACCACCAGATCATGGCCGTCCGTCAGGGCGAACACCGAGACTTCCGGCCCTTCGGTGCGTTCCTCGAGCACCAGCGATGCCTCCGCCCCGAATCGGCCGGCGAAGATGTCGCCGATGGCGGCCCTGGCCTCGTCCATGGTCTCGGCCACGGTCACCCCCTTGCCGGCCGCCAGGCCGTCGGCCTTCACCACCAGCGGCCGGCCCTGGCGTTCCAGCATCCGCAGGGCTTCCCCCTCGCTGTCCGCCCACCAGTACCCCGCGGTGGGCACGCCCGCTTCCTGCATCAGCGCCTTCGCCCAGCGCTTGCTGGCTTCAAGCCGGGCGCCGTCGGCGCCGGGGCCGAACACCGCCAGGCCGGCGGCGCGCAGCTCATCGGCCAGGCCGGCGGCCAGGGGGACTTCCGGACCCACCACCACCAGCTCGATCCGATGGTGCCGGCAGGCATTCACCAGGGCATCGGCATCGGTTTCGGCGATGGCCAACGGGTGGCAGCCCGGGAGCTCACCGGTTCCACCGTTTCCGGGTGCCACCCACACGTGCTGCACGCCGTGGCAGCGAGTCAGGGCCCAGGCCAGGGCGTTTTCCCTGCCGCCGCCGCCTACCACCAGGATCCGGGCCGGATCGTGTGATGCCTCTGGAGCCATGCGGGGAACGCGAGTGGAAAGACGATGCGGTTGCGAGGTTCCCCTAGCTTGACCGGCGCAGATGATCTCCGCCGGATGGGTCGCCAAGCTCCATCTTCTCTCCGAACCGGCGGCCGGGGGGCTGGCCTCTGCCGCTGTGCCCCGGTGTCGCTCGCGGTGCTGCTGCTTCACCTGCAGCTCGGCCCCCTTCCCGCCGCCGCCGCCGCCGTCGGCGCCGCCATCGCCGAGGTCGACCCGGCGCAGGCCTGCCGGCTGTTGCGTCGCCAGGGGGACGGCCCTGGCCTGCGTACCCAGCGGCAGGCGCTGATCGCCGCGCTGGAGCCGTCTCCCTCCCTGGAGGACGTGCTGCTCAGCGCCGATCAGCTGCTGGCCTGTGCAGCTCCCCAGGCGGCCCTCGATGTACTGGCCCGTGTCAGTCCCGCTGCCGGCGATGGCCGCCGCCGCTGGCTGGGGATGCAGTGGCGGGCTGCCCAGGCCGGCCTCAACCACGGTCTGGCCGTGCAGGCACTCGACCTGCTGGCGGGGGGTGATCCTCAGCAGCTGGAGGAGCTGTTCCTGCCGCTCGGTTCTCCCGACCAGAACGGTTCGCCGCCCCACACCCGCTCCGCCCTGGATCTGCTGGCCGACCATCTCGAGGGCCTGGGGCAACGGCGCCGTGCTTCCGAGGTGCTCCTGGCCAGCCGCCGCCCCGGAGCCGACACCGCCGCCCGCTGGGGTCGCGCGGTGGCCCTGGCGGACTCCCTCCCCCTGCAGCAGCGCGACGCGATCCTCGAGCAGGCGCTCGAACAGGCTGCCGCCGCTGGGGCCTGGGGGCTGGTGGCGGCGCTCCTGGATCAGCAGCTGGCGGCCGGTGTCACCGATGCGGCCTCCCGCCAGGCCTTCGATCGCCGCCTGAGGCTGGGGGGGCGCATCGACGATGCCTACGGTGAATGGCTGCAGCGCCGCCAGTTGAGCGGGCCGGAGCACGACAGCCGCAACCGGGAGCTGGAGAGGCAGCTGCGTTCGCCGCGGGAGCCCGGCGGCCACGCCGGTTCGTACCCGGCTGCCGGTCCGCTGCCCGATCCCCC
>JBFLKL010000169.1:0-7813 GCA_040883175.1 Synechococcaceae cyanobacterium
ACGTTCTTCGACGTACTGCGCGGCGCGCTGCGGAAAGTATTCGACCCGCTGGAGGGAGTGCGGGTCGGCCTCATGGTCAATCACGACAACAACAATGACTGCGTGGGGTTCGGCCGCACCGGCTGCAGCAACGGCGGCTACATCGCGATGGGTTTCGACCTTCACCGGCTCGCTGGTGGCGATGGCCAAGCTGCAGGGCTGGATCGACACCCCCGCCTGGACCCAGAGCCGTCTGCGTCACGCGGTGAACATCGCCCTGGCGGTGGCGGCGCTGGTGGGGGTGGTGGCCCTGCCGGCCGATCCCGGCGGTGCACCGCTGTGGCTGCTGCTGGTGGCCTCCAGCCTGCTGGGGGTGGGCGTGACCCTGCCGATCGGCGGTGCCGACATGCCGGTGGTGATCTCGCTGCTGAACAGCTATTCCGGCGTGGCCGCGGCCGCCGCCGGCTTCGTGGTGGGCAGCCAGCTGCTGATCGTGGCCGGCGCCATGGTGGGCGCGGCGGGCCTGATCCTCACCCAGGTGATGTGCACGGCCATGAACCGTTCGCTGGTGAGCGTGCTGTTCGGCGGTGCCCTCGGGGCGGCCGGCGGCGGCGGAGCCGGCAAGGGGGGTGAGGACGCCGGCTACAGCCGCATCACCAGCTGCAGTGCCGAGGAGTGCGCCCTGGCCCTGGAGTGCGCCGAGCGGGTGGTGTTCGTGCCCGGCTACGGCCTGGCCGTGGCCCAGGCCCAGCACGCCCTCAGCGAGCTGGCCAAGCTGCTGCAGGCCAACGGCACCGAGGTGAGCTATGCCATCCATCCGGTGGCCGGGCGCATGCCGGGCCACATGAACGTGCTGCTGGCGGAGGCCGATGTGCCCTACGAGCAGCTGGTGGAGATGGACGCCATCAACCCCGAGTTTCCCCGCACCGACGTGGTGATCGTGCTCGGTGCCAACGACGTGGTGAACCCCGACGCCAAGACCGACAGCAGCAGCCCCCTCTACGGCATGCCGGTGCTGGAGGTGGACCAGGCGCGGCAGGTGTTCGTGGTGAAGCGCAGCCTGGGGGCGGGCTATGCCGGCATCCGCAACGCCCTGTTCGAGCTGCCCCAGACGGCGATGCTGTTCGGCGACGCCAAGGCGGTGCTCAACGGCCTGCTGAGCGAGCTGCGGGAGCTGGGGGTGGGCCGGGTCAAGGCGGCCTGAGATCAGTGGTTTCATGGCCTGGGTTTCGTGGCCGCCTTGGTTCTTCCCCGCATCCCCCGCACGCCGATGGTGCCGTCCGTCCCCCTGCCGCGGGCCCTGGTGCTCGGTCTGGGTTTTCCGCTGATCGCCCTCAACCTGTGGGTGTTCAGTTCGCTCTACCGGGCCTTTGAAGGGGTGATCGCAGTGTTCATCCTGGCCGGGGTGATCGCCCTGATCCTGAACCTGCCGGTGCGGGTGCTGCAGCGCCGCCTGGGGCTGCGGCGCAGCTGGGCGATCGGCGCGGTGGTGCTGGCCTTTCTCGGGGTGATGGTGCTGGGCGTGCTGCTGCTGGCACCGTTCCTGCTGGTGCGGCTGGTGCAGCTCAGCCAGGACCTGCCGGACTGGATCGATGCCAGCGGCGATCAGCTGGAGCGGCTCGCCGCCAGGGCCGCCGCCGTGGGGATCCCCATCGACGCCAGCGACCTCATCGACGCGATGGTGGCCAATCTCAAGGCCCAGCTGCAAGGCCTGCTGCTGGGGATTCCGGGCGCGATCTCCGGTTCGCTGGGGAGTGTCCTGAGCCTCTTCTTCCTCACCGTGCTGACGGTGTTCTTCCTGATCTACGGCGGCGAACTGGTGCGCAACTGCCTGCTCTCCTGGCTGCCCGAGCACACCGGCCTGAAGGTGCTCACCGTGCTGCGGCGCAACTTCAACAGCTTCATCTTCAATCAGCTGGTGCTGGCGCTGGTGCTGGCCGTTGCCCTCTCGCTCACGCTGGTGCTGGTGGGGGCGCCGTTCCCGTTCCTTGCCGGAGTCGCGATCGGCCTGATGGGCTTCATCCCCTTCGGGGCGATCGTGGGGGTTCTGGTGTTCGGTGTGCTCTTCTCCTTCAAGAGCATCTGGCTGGGCCTGCGGGTGTTCGCCGTGCTGATCGTGGTGGACCAGATCATCGAGAATGTGCTGCCGCCCCGGCTGCTGGGCAAGCTCACCGGGCTCAACCCGATCGTGATTCTCTTCTCGGTGATGGTGGGGGCCACCCTGGCCGATTTCGTGGGCATCATCACGGCCGTGCCGATCGCCGCCACCGTCAAGGAGCTGTTCCTGGTGCGGCCCTCGCCGCCCCCGGCTCCTGCCACCGGCTCCTGATCGGCTGATGGAGCCGTTCCGCCAGCGCTGGCCGTGGATCGGGCCCGATCTGCAGACTCTGCGCGACACCCTGGTGCCGCCGCGGCCGGCAGCGGACGGCGCCGCGCCGCTGGCGCTGGCGGTGGAGCAGTTGCTGGTGCTGTGCGACCCGCCCCTCCACCTGCACGAGGGGATCCGCGGCTGGGTGGTGCTGGTGCATGGCCTGGGGGGCAGTGCCGGCAGCGGCGGCCTGCGGCGGCTGGGGCGCTGCCTGCAGGCGGCCGGCTTCGGGGTGTGGCGGCTGAACCTCAGGGGCGCCGGAGCGGGGCGGTCCCTGGCGCCGGGCAGCTACGCCGCCGCCTGCAATGCCGACCTGCTGCCGGTGCTGGCCGATCTGCGGCGGCGGGCCGGCGCGCTGCCGCTGCTGGGGGTGGGGCTGTCGCTGGGGGGCACGGTGCTGCTCAACGCCGCCCTGGCCCGGCCCGGTGCCCTCGACGGCCTGGTGGCCGTGAGCAGTCCGCTGGATCTGGGCGGTTGCGCGGCGCGCATCGATCAGCCCCGCAACCGGCTCTACCAACGCTGGCTGCTGCGGGGCCTGATCCGCCAGACCCTGGCCGATCCCTTCGGGCTGAGCACGGCGGAGCGCCGGGCCCTGAGCGGCCCCGGCCGGCCGCGCAGCATCCGCGCCTTCGACGCGGTGATCACGGCGCCGCGCTGGGGCTATCCGAGCGTGGACGCCTACTACCACCAGGCCTCGCCCCTGCCGCGGCTGCTCGCGGGCGCCCCCGTGCCGCCGCTGCTGCTGGTGCATGCCCTCGACGACCCCTGGGTGCCGGCCGATGCGGCCCGGCAGCTGGCGGCCACGCCGCCGCCGGGGCTGGAGGTGCTGCTCAGTCGCCACGGCGGCCACAACGGCTTTCATGGCGTCGGCGATGCAGCCGGCAGCTGGGCGGACCGGCAGGTGGCCCAGTGGCTGCGGCGGTTGGCGGGGCCGGCGGCGGCGGGGTCAGCCGGGGGCGCCGGCTGCTGAGCTGAGTCTGTAGCGCCGCACGATCCAGGAGGTGATCGGCGCGCCGCCGATCACGTGCTCGCGCAGGATCCGCTCCATCCGCTCGGCGGTGACGCCGCCGTAGACGATCCCCTCGGGCCAGATCAGCAGCACCGGGCCGTCGGCGCAGATGCGCAGGCAGTCGGCCTTGCTGCGCAGCACGATCCCCCCGGGCCGGGAGGGCTCCTCCAGCCCCAGCTCGCGCACCAGGCGTTTGAGGGCCTCCCAGCTGGCGGCACCCATGGCCGGATCCGGACAGCAGAGCGCCTTGCTGGGCGTGGCGCAGAGCAGCAGGTGGTGGGCGATCACGCCGGCAGGGCCGCCGGCAGCCTGGCGGACAGGCCGGCTGCAGCCTCCCGCACCGCCTGGCGGGCCCAGGCGTCCACGGCCAGCACATCGGACAGGGAGGGGGCGGCCATCAGATCCGCCCGGTGGCGATCGCACACCCGCTCGATCAGCCGCGGAATGTCGAGGAAGTGGATCTGCTCGTCGAGGAACAGGGCCACGGCCTGCTCGTTGGCGGCGTTCATCACCGCCGGCATGGTGCCGCCGGCCCGGCCGGCCGCGTAGGCCAGCGCCATGCAGGGGTAGCGGGCCGGATCGGGGGCGCGGAAGCTGAGCGAGCCCACCTCCGTGAGGTCGAGGCGGCGCCAGGGGGTGGCGAGGCGCTCGGGCCAGCTGAGGCAGTAGAGGATCGGCAGCTTCATGTCGGGCCAGCCCAGCTGGGCCAGCACCGAGGAATCGGCCAGTTCCACCATCGAGTGGATGATCGACTGGGGGTGGATGACGATCTCGATGTGGTCGTAGTCGATGCCGAACAGGTAGTGGGCCTCGATCACCTCCAGGCCCTTGTTCATCAGCGAGGCCGAATCCACCGTGATCTTGCGGCCCATGCTCCAGTTGGGGTGGCTGGTGGCATCGGCCACGGTGGCCTTGTGCAGATCGGCGGGGTCCCAGTCGCGGAAGGCGCCGCCGCTGGCGGTGAGCTGGATGCGGCGCAGCCCCGGCGTGGGCACGCCGGTGGAGAGGCGGGCCGAGTCGGCCCAGGGGGTGCCCTGCAGGCACTGGAAGATGGCGGAGTGCTCGGAATCGGCCGGCAGCAACCGCGCGCCGCTCCTCTCCAGCTCCGGCAGCACCACCGGCCCGGCGGCGATCAGGGTCTCCTTGTTGGCCAGGGCCAGATCCTTGCCGGCCCGGATCGCGGCCAGGGTGGGCAGCAGGCCGGCGCAGCCCACGATGCCGGTCACCACCAGGTCGGCCGTGGGCCAGGCGGCGGCGGCGTCCAGGCCCTCGGGGCCGCCCAGTAGCTCCGGCTGGCGGGCGGGTCTGGTGGCGGCATCGAGGCCTGCCAGGCGCTCGCGCAGCTCGGTGAGCCTGGCGGTGTCGGCCAGGGCCACCACCTCGGGGGCGTGGCGGCGGATCTGCTCGATCAGCAGGTCGAGGTTGTTGCCGGCGGTGAGGGCCACCACCCGGAAGCGATCCGGGAACTCCTCGGCCAGCTCCAGGGTCTGGGTGCCGATCGAACCGGTGGAGCCGAGCACGGCAAGGGCTTTCACGGCGGGGCTCGGGCAGGTGGTCCCAGTGTCCCACCGCCGCGGGGGTTCGGGTGGCCCATCCCGGCTCACCAGCCGCTGCGCCGGCCAGCACAGTCTCTAGTCAGCGCCGGGCGATCAGCCGGGTGATCAGCCGGGCGATCAGGCAGGCGATCAGGCAGGCAATTTGTGCCTGGCGACCGGATTGGCCTTGATAGCGTGCTATCACCCGTCGTCTCCCCGCTCAACACTGCAGGTGCCGGGAGCGTTGAATGGGTCGACCGCGGCCATCTGAGTCCATGACCACCCCCCTTGCCCCGCTGCCAGCCACTGGCGATGCCTGAGGTTCCCGCTGAGGTTCCCGCCAGGCGGAGCCCCCGCTGGCCCTATGTGCTCGGCTGCGGGCTGGCGATGGGATCGGCGGATGTGGTGCCGGGGGTGAGCGGCGGCACGATGGCCTTCATCTTCGGGGTGTACGGCCAGCTGCTGGAGGCCGTGGCGGGCTTCGATCTGGTGCTGCTGGCGCAGCTGGGCCGGGGACTGCGCGGCGACGCGGGGGCCTGGCGCGCGGCGGCGGCGCGGGTGCACCTGGGCTTTCTGGTGCCGCTGCTGGCCGGACTGCTGTCGGCGGTGCTGCTGCTGGTGCGGCCGATCACGTGGATGTACGTCCACCAGCCGGTGGTGCTGTTCGCCTTCTTCTTCGGGCTGATCGTGGGTTCGATCCTGCTGATCGCCCGCCACGCCCACTGGGGCGGCAGCGGGCTGGTGGCCATGACCGTGGGGGTGGTGGGCGCCCTGGTGATGGTCACCATGGTGCCGGTGACCATGCCCCACGACCCGCTGACGATCTTCTGGAGCGGCGCGGTGGCGATCATGGCGATGATCCTGCCGGGGGTGTCGGGATCCTTCCTGCTGCTGGTGCTGGGGCAGTACCAGCACGTGATGGAGGCGGTGAAGGGGCTGGATCTGGCCACCCTGGTGCCCTTCGCCGCCGGCTGCCTGGTGGGGCTGGCGCTGTTCGTGCGGCTGCTGCGCTGGTTGCTGCACCGCTGGCACGGGCAGACCGTGGCCCTGCTGGTGGGCTTCATGGCCGGCTCGCTGTGGAAGATCTGGCCCTTCCGGGTGGTGATCGACTCCACCGTGAATGACAGGGGCAAGCTGATCGTGCTGCGCGATGCCCTGGCGCGCCCCCCCAGCGCCGAAGCCCTGGCGGTGGTGCTCTTGCTGATGGGGCTGGGGGTGGCGCTGGTGGCCTCGCTGGAGCGCCTGCAGGAGCGGGCCGTCGGTGCCGAGATGGGCAACTGACCCGGCCGGGTCTTGCCAGGGCACGGAAACTGGTGCGTTGCCCGCTCCGCTTCGATGCCCCCCTCGCTGGACGCCCCGCGTCTGTTCTCCCGCGGCCGCCCGCCTGAGCGCTGGGGCTCGTCGCTCGGCTTCGTGCTGGCGGCGGCGGGCAGCGCCGTGGGTCTGGGCAACCTCTGGGGCTTCGCCTACCGGGCCTCCCAGGGCGGCGGCGCCGCCTTCGTGCTGCTGTATCTGCTGATCGTGCTGGTGGTGTGTCTGCCGGTGCTGGTGGCGGAGATGGTGCTGGGCCGCAGCACCGGCCACGCCCCCCTGATCGCGCCGGTCACCGCCGGCGGCCGCCGCTGGATGCCCCTGGGCTGGATGTTCCTGGCCTCGGCGGTGGGGATCCTGTCGTACTACGCCGTGCTGATGGGCTGGACGGGCCGCAGCCTGCTGCATGCCCTGTCCGATCCCCTGCCGGCCGACATCGCCGGCGCCGAGGCCTACTTCAACGGCATCAGCAGCGGCGGTGACGCCGTGCTCGGCCACCTGCTCAGCCTCGCCCTCACCGGCCTGGTGGTGGCGGCCGGGGTGCGGGGGGGCATCGAGCGCCTCACCCGCTGGGCGATGCCGCTGCTGTTCCTGATGCTGCTGGCGCTGCTGATCTGGGCGGCCTTCCTGCCCGGTGCCTGGGAGGGCTACGGCACCTTCCTGCTGCGCTGGGATGCGGCCAGGCTCACCGACCCGGCCACGATCCGCAACGCCTTCACCCAGGCCTTCTTCTCGATCGGCACCGGCATCGGCGCGATCCTGGCCTACGCCGCCTACCTCGACCGCCACAGCGGCATCCCCGGCGAGGCGGCGGCGGTGGTGGGCATGGACACGGCGGTGGGCCTGATGGCCGGCTGCGTCACCTTCCCGGTGGTGGCCAGCTTCGGGCTGGCGGATGTGGTGAGCGGCAGCACGGTGGGGGCGCTGTTCATCGCCCTGCCCACCGGCCTGGCCTCCCTGGGCGCGGTGGGCCGGGTGGTGGCGGTGGTGTTCTTCCTGCTGGCCTACCTGGCGGCGATCACCTCGGCGGTGTCGCTGCTGGAGGTGCCCGCCAGCTCGCTGATCGACCGCCTGGGCTGGAGCCGTCACCGGGCGGTGTGGCTGTGCGTGGCCGCCATCGCCGTGCTGGGCCTGCCCTCGGCCCTGGATGTGGGGGTGCTGGAGCGGATGGACGCGGTGTTCGGCGGCGTGTTCCTGATCGCCGGCGGCCTGGCCCTGGCGCTGCTGCTGGGCTGGTGGGCGCCGGCGCGCTACCGCATCGATCTGGAGGGCTCGGGCACCCCGCCGGCCCTGGTGACGGTGCTGCTGTTCTCCCTGCGCTGGGTTTCACCGCCGGCGATCGCCCTGGGGCTGGTGGTGTCGATCATCGATCTGGCGCGCAGCTGGGCGGGGTGAGGGCCGTCGCCGCCAGCGGCGCTGCACAGTTCCAGACCGTGACGCTGGCTGATGGCCAGATGCAGGACATCGACCCCGCGCGGCTCCAGCAGCGACAGCCGCTGCCGGCGGAATCCGGCGAACTTCACCAGCACCCAGTGGCTCACCCACAGCGCCCGATCGTCGTAGGCCCCGGCCAGGGCCCTCATCCCTGATCCCGCAGCTCCCGCACCAGCC
>JBFLKL010000170.1:0-6825 GCA_040883175.1 Synechococcaceae cyanobacterium
ATTCGCCATCGTCAGGCCTGGAGGCCGTGGCTGCGGCAATACCTGGGTGTTCAGGCGGGCGAAGGTTCCCGAGGGGGTTCAGGAGTGGAGCAGACCGCCTAGCTTTGACATGGGTCATCACGACCTGTCAAGGCTCACTGGGTTAGTACACACATGGGTGCCCGCCTCATCCGGGGGCTGCACGCTGTCATAGGCGCACAGAGCAAAGCCGTCTGCGAGGCGACCGGCTGGTTCCACCAGCCCCCGTGTCACATCCACAACGACCACCTGATCCCAGACTCGATCAGGAGAAAGGCACCCCCAAAGGGGCGCCTTGGTGCTGGTTTCTAACTACTGAGCCCACCACCGGTAGGGAGACCAAGATCGGTGTAGGAAAGGAAATCCTGCTCGCTGAGCGTCCCTGAGAATCCGGCCAGGAAGGCCAGACGGCGACCGCCATGATCATCAGCGGTGGTGGTGGATGAGGCCAGCACCGCGTCTTCATGCTCGTGGGCGGAGATCACGAACAGAACGGTGCCTTGGCAGATTGGGTCGTACTTGAACGCGAGCTGGTCGAAGCTGAGGCCACCCGCCAGGGCGAGCTGGTCGCTGCCTTGCCTGAAGTCGGTCACGACGTCGATGCCCTCGGTGCATCCCTCATGTCCGTCGTCCCCGTCGTGGGCGCTGGGGGCAACGAATGATGTGGAGTCATCTCCGTGGCCACCACCACCCTGATCGCCATCGTGCCCGCCGGGCAGGGCAAGCACGAAGATGTCCTTCCCCTTGCCGCCGGTCATGGTGTCTGGGGCATTGCCTCCAAAGAGCACGTCGTTGCCGAGGCCGCCGTCCATGAAATCTGGCCCGCAGCCGCCGATCAGGAGATCGTTGCCCCGGCCACCGAACAGATCGTCGCGGCCTTGGCCGCCCCGGAGTTCGTCGTCACCATTGCCGCCGAAGAGGAAATCCCGGCCGGCTCCACCGTCGAGCAGATCGTTGCCGTTGCCGCCGTCAAGGCAGTCCCGGCCACCGCCGCCGCTCAGGGTGTCGTTGCCGTTGAGCCCCTGAAAGTGCTGGCTGCCGCCACCACCAGACAGGGTGTCATCCTGGTTGGTTCCCAGTATGGGCGGAAGATCACAGGGGGATGCCTCCTCGCCGTCGTCGTTGCAGCCTGCCCCGCCGCTGCCACCGCCACCATGGTCTTCGCCCTCGGCGGCGAGCGTAACTGGCGCCTCAGCGTCTGGGGAGAGCAAGCCCTCCAGGAAGGCGAGCTGACCGCGTGTGAATGAACCTGAAGAAGCCATGATGAAGTACCTCCAGAACTGGATGGATTCAATGGGGGGAAGAACAACGCGATCGGCATGCTCTGCCCGAAGGATTCATTCGCCCCCCATGGACCTCCCGTCGGCGTTGTCGCCGATGGGAGGAAAGCCGTTGCAGGGCGACGGATCAGGAATGAGCTGAAATGGGAGCCGGGGCCCGGCAACGGAACGGACGTCAGGCCAACTCCCCGCCGCCGCCCACCTGGGAGGGGGCTCCCACCAGCATGGCCAGCAGACCGTTGTGGGTGTCGGCACCGCCGAGACCAAACATGCCGTCTCCAATCACCTGCGTGAGGCGACCCTCCGACAATTCCATGGGCTGGAACCCAGGCAGTGCCGGGTCATCGTTGCGCACCAGAGTGTTCTCATCAAAGGCAACCGGTGTGCCGTCCTCCAGAGCGAAGGTGATGAGATAGGTGCCACTGTTGGTGAACTTGAATGGCGTCTGGGATGCCCCGACGTTGTAGGTGCCGGAGATGGTCAGCTCGGGGCCAAAGATGATGCTATCGGCAAGGTTCCGGTTGGAAATGCCGATGCCATCGTCAGGGTCGGTGTCAACCCACCGAGTTCCATCCCATGCAAGGCCTGTGATGAAATCGGCATTGTCGTTAACCCCGGGAGTCAAGGTGCCATCCTCGGCGTACTGGGGCTCAAGCCCGGTCACCTCCTGAATGACCAGATTGAGGTAGGAGTCTGCTTTTTCCTCTTCCGTGCTGCTGGTATCGGCCGCATAAACGGCAGCATAGGGGGTTTCGTAGGTGATGCCAGCCGCGGTGGTGGCGGCCGAAACGGTGCCACTCACTGGGGTGTCATTCCAGTCCGCAGCAGGGTAGCGGGCTCCCTGGCTTTCGGTCGGCCCCTTCTTCTCCGGCTTGCCGCCACCTTTGGCACCGCCGAGCAGCGTCATGGCGAAGCCGGTGAGGGTGTCGTCTGTGATGTCGGTCACATCGGCGATTTCCTCGAACAGGCTGAGTTCAAGACGAACAAACCTGCCCAGCTGAATTGGCGCAGACTCCAGTGCGTCACCGATGTTGACGTAATCGATGATGACCGGATCTGTCGGCGTAGCATTAGCAGCTAGATTTCCCGCTTGCCACTCGTTTCCGGTGACGCCCTGGGCAAAGTACACATAGGTCGGATCGACCTCTACGGTTGGCTCAGCGGGTGTGGTGAATGTGAACTCACCTTCTGTGCCCCGCAGGGTCGGTGCAGTTGTTGGAAAGATTGCGGGAACCGAAAGGTTGTTGCCAGCGGTTTCGCCTCCGGGTTTACCGCCACCATTCCCACCGCCGCCTCCACCGGGTGTGCCGCCGCCGGGCGTGCCGCCACCCCCACCAATGCCCTTATTGCCACCTCCCCTGCCCTCTGGCGCCATTACCAGAGGGTCGTTGGCACGGCCCTTGGCGTTGCCGTTGGTCAGCTGCTCAAGATCAAGATCTGATTTCTTCGGGGCCATGATGCACCTCCTCCTTAGACAGGTATGAGTGTGAACAAAGGTTGAAAAGAAGGTTCGAGTGATCACGAGCAAACCTCCACCAGAGATACGCCTGGATGGCGCATCTCTGGTGACGCTCAGCCACTAATCCCTGCACCTCTCTGAACCCGTACCTTTTTTCTACTGCTGGCAGGCTTTGGCCATCGTCGAATGTGCTTTTTGTTACTGAGAACTCACTGAGTGCACTATTGTTTGTGATTCTCATTTGCGGCACTCACGCCAGCCAAAGCCCTCTGCAGGGATACTGCTATCATCCTTCCTGATAGAATGGTTCGTATGTCTGAATTGGTTCCTGGTGTGCCGACCCGTAAATAACGCCTAGAATCGGGAGTGTCACCCGAGATGCTCCGTGGCGCTTGGTCGTCCGATGCCCCCGCTGGTCCTCAATGAGGACGAGGTTCAGCAGTCGCAGGCCCTCGCCAATTCCCGATCGCTACCCCATTCGATCGTCCAGCGCGCCCAGATCGTGCTGGCCTGCGCTGCTGGCGAAACCAACTCATCGATCGCCACGAGCATGGGCCTGACGGGCATGACCGTCGGCAAGTGGCGCAAGCGGTATCGAGAGCTGGGCCTGGAGGGACTGCACGACGAGCTCAGGCCTGGCCGTCCGCGCACCTACGAGGACGACACGGTGGCTGAGGTGATCAACCGGGCTCTGCAGACCAAGCCCACCGATGGCAGCACCCAGTGGTCTGCGCGCTCCCTCGCTGCTGCCACCGGCATCTCCAAAACCACCGTTGACCGCTGGCTGCAGACCTTCTCGGTGCAGCCTCACCGGCAGAAGCACTACCGCTCCGCGGAAGCCTGACGGCTACAAGCTCTCCACAGACCCGTTCGTTGTCGAAAAGGTCCGCGACATTGTCGGCCTTTACCTGAACCCACCGGACAAGGCAATGGTGTCACAACGCGGCGCTGGTGGCCGCTTGATCGTCGCCCGCGCCCGCGATCCCCGCGCTA
Organism: Synechococcaceae cyanobacterium; assembly: GCA_040883175.1. Lineage (GTDB taxonomy): Bacteria > Cyanobacteriota > Cyanobacteriia > PCC-6307 > Cyanobiaceae > NIES-981. The sequence goes on from JBFLKL010000170.1 coordinate 3,751, forward strand.
AGCCCTGCCGTCAGCACAGACCCCACCAGGCGTTGCGTACCGGTTCGTCCTGGCGGCCATCCCAGTACCAGCCGGGGTGGCTGCGGTCGCAGCTGCAGAGCTGATGTACCCCGGAGGGCAGCTTCAGCGGCTCCGGGCCAGGGGTGGGGGCAGTGGGCAGGGTTTCGGCCTGGGCTTCCAGCCGGCCAGGGCGTTCAGCCAGACAGCGGAACACAACCTGACGCATGCAGGAGAATCGACATCGTTCCGAATCCATTCTTGGCCATGGCCGATTTGAGCTCCGCTGCAGGTGGGGCTGGATACGGGGAACCGGTCCAGTCCGCCACAGTGAAGTCCGGCATTTCACCGGAGGACTAGGTGGTCGATCACCAGGCAACAACGAGCAGCAACTCCGATCTGCAAAGCACCCTTCGGACGATGGAGGAACAGCTGCTCCAGCATTCCGCCCTGGAAGATCTGGGCCCTCTGTTTGGCCCGGAAGCGCAGGGAAGGGAGCCCTCAGCCCAGCCATCCCCGCCCAGCGGCCAGGCGTGAGGCCTCCTGCACCGCCGCGTTGCAGTGGTGGGCGCGGCGTTTGGCATCGTCCTGACTGAGGGCCCGGTTCATGAAGTCCGCCATGGCTTCGGGCGTTTCGATCAGCGCCAGCAGGCCTGGCGGACGGCCGCCCAGGGATCCATCGGCCAGCAGCCGGCTCACCTTGCCGCTCTCCCATAGGGCCTGGCCTGGGGATTCCGGGCCAAACACCTCGGACTGCAGCGCACCCAGCACGCTGCCCCTGAAAGCTTCGAGCTGGCCGGGCCGCCGGAATGTTGCAGGAGGCGCCACGCCCGCTCACCGAGATCGAGCTGAGGCCGCTCCTGGCGAAGAGGATGGCCCTGGCGTTCAGCGGCTTTTGTGCAGTAGTCGCCGGAGGTGCTGCAGCCCAATGGGCAGGAGCCAATCCTGGGCAGCGGCCAGCACAGGTGTCGTCAGAAGCAGCAGCAGCTGGCGGCCCATCACGGTGGCGTCAGAGCCACCAGAGTGCAATCTCTGAGCAGCAGCCACCAAGCTCATGCAGCCCGTGCATGGAATCGCCCCCAGTGCACACTGCAGCGATGGCCAGGGCTCTGCTGCCGCATCTGATCGTGCTGCTGGGGCTCTCGGCGCCCTTGGTCGTTGCTGCCCAGCCTCCGGAGGCGACTGTGCTCTCCATCGGCGACGGCGACACCCTGAGGGTGCGTCGGGACGGCCATGCCATCACCGTGCGGCTGGCCTGCATCGACGCCCCGGAGATGGCGCAGCGACCCCATGGCCAGCGAGCGCGGGACTACCTGCGGATGCGGCTGCCGATCGGTTCCTCGGTGCGGCTGGATGAAAAGAGCACAGACCGCTACGGCCGCACCGTGGCGGAGGTGATCAGCGAGATCAACATCGGCCTGGCGCTGGTGGAGGACGGCCAGGCGTTCGCGTACCGGCAGTACCTGAGCGACTGCGATGCCCGGGAGTATCTGGATGCAGAGTTCCGGGCCAGCCGGCGGCGCCATGGCGTCTGGCAGGTGCCGGGCGGCATCACCCGGCCCTGGGACTTTCGTCGGTCACCGCGCGGTCGCATCATCACCGATGGCACCAAAGCCGATGGCCACCGCTGCCGCGGCAGCGAGATCGGCTCCTGCGCGAGCGCCAAGAAGCAGCTGTGCCAGGGCCCTACCTACCTCGATGGTGATGGCGATGGCGCGGCCTGTGAATCCCTGCGCCGCAGAAGACGGTCGCCATTCATCCCATCGCAGCCCACGTGATTGCCAGGCTCTGCAGTAGCTTGTGGACAAGCATCCACGACTCGAGAACATGCTGACAGGCTCTGATCTACTCGCCAAGGTGAAGGAGCTGGGCGATGCCAGCAAGTCGGAGCTGGTGCGCGAATGCGGCTACGTCAGCACCAGGAAGGACGGCGGCGAGCGCCTCAACTTCACCGCTTTCTATGAAGCCCTGCTGGAGGCCAAAGGCGTCAGCCTTGGAGAAACGGGTCAGGGCCGCGGCAAGGCCGGCCGCAAGCTCAGCTACGTCACCAAGGTGCAGTTCAACGGCAACCTGCTGGTGGGCAAGGCCTACACCGCCCAGCTGGGCCTGGAGCCCGGCGATGAGTTCGAGATCAAGCTGGGCCGCAGGCAGATCAAGCTTGTTCCAATCGGCGGCGCCGACGAAGATGAGACCGGCGCAGCTGTTGCGTGATCGTTGCTGCGTGATCGTTGATGAAGGCCAGGTTGGCCCGATCGTATGCCTCAGCACACTGGAAAGCCGGCGTCAGCGTTCACCCGACGCCGGCATCAGCGCCGACTCCCCGCAGCTGATCACCCGTTCCTTCACTCTCACGCTTCTCCTCCTCGAGATGCCGCTCGGATTGCTGGCGCTGGCCCTCGTCGCTGCGGCTCCCGCTGCCGCCCAGATCGTGGTGGAGATTCATGGCCTCTGTTTCCGCTCACCTCTGCCCCTCTCCCCCCCGCAGAAGATTGGGCTGGACGCCCTGCTGGTGGCATATCCACCTGACGCGAAGTCGGGTGAGGAGCGCTTCTCGCTGACTGCCGTGCGCTTTCCTCCTGAGGTCACCGACACCAAGGCCGGCATGACGCCCGCCGAACTGCGCGAGTACGTGGCGGTGGTCTTCCTGGGCGGGCGGCTCGACGATGGACCGCCCCTGCGCTGCCGGCTGCTGGAGCAATGGGTGGAAGGAGAGGCCTTCAGCTCCTCGATTCCAGTGCCCTCCCACGGCGAGGTGTTCGCTCTACGCCGCCAGGATGGCGGCTCGGTGGTGATGGGTTTCAGGGTTCGCGATGACTGGCGCGACCATGGCGCGAACCTGATCGACGCCATCAGCGCCAGCCTCAAGGAAGGGGAGGGCAGCTGCCAGCAGGCGGGGCTTCAGGGGCCTGGACACCGCACCCGGCCCATGGCTCCCTCTGTACCAACCATCTCCACGGCCAGCCGCTGACCGGCGCTGTCCAGCCGCAGGCGGAGCGGGTGGAGCCAGGTGCTTCCCTCACCGGAGAGTTCCGTGATCACGGCGATCTCCTCGCGGCCACGGGCCACCACCGCGAGCAC
>JBFLKL010000171.1:0-4683 GCA_040883175.1 Synechococcaceae cyanobacterium
ACCGTCACCGTCAGCCCGGCCAGGTGCAGCTCGCGGGCCACCACCAGGCCGTCGCCGCCGTTGTGGCCCGGACCCACCAGCACCACCGCCCCATGCCGCTCCAGCAGCGGGCCGTGGTCGGCCAGCAGCCGCCGGCTCAGGCTGAGGGCCGCCTTCTCCATCAGGGCCTCCACCGGCAGGCCGGAGGCGAACAGCTGCCGCTCCAGCGCCGCCATCTCCTCGCCGCTCACCAGCAGGTGAGCGGCATCCCGCTGGGGCCAGGGGTCGGCGGGCGGAGCTGTGGGCTGGGCATCGGAGCTGGTCACGGCAGAACAACGGCGCTCGGTTTCATGATGGGAACACCTGCCCGTTCCTCCCAGCCCTTGCCCGCCTCCTGCCCCCCTGGATCCGCCGCGGTCATCGCCCCGGGCTCCACCGCCACCCCCGCCGGCGCGGCGGTGCTGGAGCGCCTGCGGGCCTGGCCCGGCGAGCGCCGCGTGGCCGTGGGCCTCTCCGGCGGGGTGGACAGCTCCCTCACCGCGGCCCTGCTGGTGGAGGCGGGCTGGCAGGTGGAGGGCCTCACCCTGTGGTTGATGAGCGGCAAGGGGGCCTGCTGCGCCGAGGGTCTGGTGGATGCCGCCGGCATCTGCGAGCAGCTGGCCATCCCCCACCACGGGGTGGATTTCCGCGACCACTTCCGCGCCCAGATCGTCGACTTCCTGGTGGAGGGCTATGCGGCCGGTGTCACGCCGCTGCCCTGCTCACGCTGCAACCGGGCGGTGAAGTTCGGCCCGATGCTGCGCTGGGCGGCCGAGGAGCGCGGCATCGGCCGGATCGCCACCGGCCACTACGCCCGCGTGCGCCCCGCCCAGGCCGGTGATCCCCTGCCGGTGCCGGGTGAGGCCGCTGGCCGCCACCAGCTGCTGCGCGGCCTGGACGCGCGCAAGGACCAGAGCTACTTCCTCTACGACCTGCCCCAGGAGGCCCTGGGTCGGCTGGTGTTCCCCCTGGGGGAGCTCACCAAGGCCGACACCCGGCTGGAGGCGGCGCGCCAGGGCCTGCGCACCGCCAGCAAGCCCGAGAGCCAGGACCTCTGCCTGGCCGACCACCACGGCTCGATGCGGGCCTTCCTCGATGCCCATCTGCCGCCGCGCCAGGGCGAGATCGTGCTCGGCGACGGCACGGTGGTGGGGCGGCACGACGGCATCGAGCACTTCACCATCGGCCAGCGCAGGGGTCTCGGCGTGGCCTGGAGCGAACCGCTGCACGTGGTGCGGCTGGATGGCGCCCTGAACCGGGTGGTGGTGGCACCGCGGCGGGAGGCCGCCCGCTCCGGCTGCGCGGTGGGAGCGGTGAACTGGGTGTCGATGGCGCCGCCGGCCGGGGCCGTGGAGGTGGGGGTGCAGGTGCGCTACCGCAGCGCTCCGGAACCGGCCCTGCTCACCCCCCTGCCGCCCACCGGGGCCGACCGGGCCGCCGGCCGGCCCCACCGGGTGGCGCTGGAGTTCGCCGAACCCCAGTTCTCGATCACGCCCGGCCAGGCGGCGGTGTTCTACGCGGGTGAGGTGCTGCTGGGCGGCGGGCTGATCGAGGTCTGACCCGGAGAACCGACCTACCAGTAGGGATCCACCGCCAGTTCCACCGTCAGCGCGCCGCTGCGGCTGGGCGGCACGGCGGCGATGCAGGCCCGCACCACGCGGCCGTTCACCTCGATCTCGCAGGCGCCGCAGCTGCCCCCCAGGCAGCCGGTGGGGATGGCGACGCCGGCCTGCCGGGCCGCCTCCAGCCAGGGGCAGCCCGCCTCCACCGTGGTGGCGCGCCCATCGGGCCAGTGGATGGTGACGCTTCGGGTGCCGCGTGGGGAGGCCATCAGGGGGCGAGCAGCGGCTCCAGGTTGACGTGGGCCTCGAAGGCATCGGCGAGCCGCTCCAGCAGCTGATCGCGCTGGCGGCTGTGGTGGGGTTCCGCGCGGCACGGGGGGGCCCGGCCGGGGGGGGGGCGCGGGCGGTCGCGCCCGGGGCCCCCCCAGGGCCCGCTCTCGAACACCCCGTGCAGGTAGGTGCCGGCCACCAGGCCGCCGCTGGTGCCCAGCGCCTGCCACCAGCCCAGGCCTGGGTCAGCGGCCAGGGGCTGGGCACCAGGCCCCCCAGCGCTGGCCGGGAGCACGCTGGTCCGGCCGCGGTGCAGCTCGAAGCCGCACAGCTCCAGGTCGCTGCCCTGGCCGGCTGCGCTGCCATCCCCAGCCTGGGGCCACAGGGCCGCACTGCGGCGCTGGCGCAGGGCCTTGGCACCGCCGAACACCGTGCGCAGCGGCAGCAGGTCCAGCCCGCGCGCACCGGCACCGCCCACCGCACCGTCCGAATCGCCGTCGGACCGGCCCTCCAGACCCTCCTGATCCACCAGCTCCCTTCCCAGCAGCTGCAGCCCTCCGCAGAGCCCGAACACGTGGCCGCCGCCGGCCAGATAGCGCCGCAGCTCATCGTCCAGCCCGGCGCGGCGCAGGGCGGCCAGGTCGCGCAGGGTCTGCTTGCTGCCCGGCAGGATCACGGCGTCGGGGCTGCCGAGGGCCTCGCCCGGCTGCAGCCAGCGCAGCCGCACCGTGGGCTCGGCCTCGAGCGGATCGAGGTCGGAGAAGTTGCTGATCGAGGGCAGGCGCAGCACGGCGATCTCCAGGTCGGCGCCGCTCTTGCGGCCGCGGCGCTCCAGCAGATCGAGGGAGTCTTCGGGGGGGAACAGCTCCTCCAGCCAGGGCATCACCCCCAGCACCGGCACGCCCGTCTGCCGCTCCAGCCAGCGTCGGCCCTCGTCGAACAGCTCCCGGCGGCCGCGGAAGCGGTTGATCAGCAGCCCCCGGATCAGGGGCCGCTGCACCGGGCTGAGCAGCGCCAGGGTGCCCACGATCTGGGCGAACACGCCGCCCCGCTCGATGTCGGCCACCAGCAGGCAGCGGGCCCGCAGGAACTGGGCCAGGCGCAGGTTGGTGAGGTCGCGGGCCTGCAGGTTCACCTCCACCGGGCTGCCCGCTCCCTCCAGCACCAGCCGGCCGCCGGGGTGGCGGGCCTGCAGTTCGGCCAGCCCGGCGCGGATGGCGGTCCAGCCGGGCCGGAACCAGTCGCGGTAGTAGTGCTCGGCGCGGGCGCTGCCCACCGAGCGGCCCAGGTGGATCACCTCGCTGGTGGCATCGCCCCGGGGCTTGAGCAGCACCGGATTCATGGCGCAGCGGGGCTCCAGGCCCGCCGCCCAGGCCTGCAGCGCCTGGGAATAGGCCATCTCGCCGCCCGCCTGATCCACCCAGGCGTTGTTGCTCATGTTCTGGCCCTTGAAGGGCAGCGGCATCTCGCCGCGGCGGCGCAGCACCCGGCAGAGGGCCGCCGTCATCAGCGATTTACCGGCACCGCTGGAGGTGCCCAGCACCATCAGGGCCGGCGGCGCCACGGGCGGCGGAGACATCAGAGTCGGGGCCGGTGGCGGCTGAGGGTCTCCAGCATCCGCTGCCGCAATCCAGCGCGGGGGATCTCGCCCGGGATCCCGTCCAGGATGCGGCGGCCCATCGGCGTCAGCCGCACCCGCTCGGTGAGCCCCTGGCCGTCCACCTCCCGGCGCAGCACGCCCAGCCGGATCAGCCAGGAGAAGTGGGCCTCCGCCCGCTCCGCCGTCACCGGCAGGAAACAGAGGAGGCCGCAGTCGCCGCGGCCGGCCAGGGCGCCGCTGCTGATCGCCTCCTCCCCCACCAGCTCGTAGAAGGCGCGCCGGAAGGGCAGGCAGCGCAGCGAGCGGCTGGCACGCAGGCAGGCCCGGCGTTCGTCGAGCGGGTCTGCGCCGGAGGGCGCGGCAGGGGTGGCGTGGGAGATGGTGGCTGGGGCGGAGGGGCCTGGAGGGTCATGCATGCTGCGGGGAACCACCTCAGTCGGAGCCGCCGAAGAACAGCCGGTCGATCAGGTCGCCCAGACTGGGAGCCTGGGGACGCTGGGGATCGACGACGCTGTCTGGGTCGCGGGTGGCGACCAGCTTCATGTCCCCCCAGCGGAACACTCCCGTGCGCCCGTGACTGCGGTAGTCCACGGGCCAGGTTCCGGTGGCGTCCTCAAGCTGGAGCGTGTCCCCGCGTTTCCGGAATACAAATCTGCGGCCATCGTCGGTGCTGACCGAGTAGCGACTGATGTCTCCCGCTTCACGGCTCACGATCCGCAGGTCACAGGGCCCGTCGTACAAGGCCCGCCCCCTCTGGGTGAGGCTGCAGATCCCGGCAGTCTTCGTCGCTGCCGGCCCATCGCTGCTGGCGGCAGCGAACAGGTCCCGGGTGAAGCTGTCGTTGACCCGGGACCTGCTGGCATTGGTCCAGCAGGTCTGTTCCGGAACGCTGCAGACCACGCCGTTGCTGAGCCGGAACTCCCGTGCCGGCGGCCGGCCGCTGAGGCTGGCGCTGAGCCTCTGGGCGGCGCTGTTGCCGAGATGCTGGCGGGTGAGGTCCACGGATGGCCCGCGCCGGTTGAAGCAGGTCATCGCGCTGCGGTCGCAGACCACGCCTGGGGCGGGGCGGCTGATGCCGCCGAACAGCAGCTCGAACTGGGCCTGCGCCGGCGTCGTGGTCACGGTGACCGCGGCGACCGTGGCGGCAGCCAGGAGCCCGCCCTGGCTGACCCGGGAGGCCAGCAGCCCGCCTGTCCGGATGCGATGCGGGGCGCGGACATCCAGGGAGCGGGC
>JBFLKL010000172.1:0-5130 GCA_040883175.1 Synechococcaceae cyanobacterium
GCCCTCCAGACCGTGCGCTTCGCCGCCGTGTCGGTGGGGCTGGAGCTGGTGCTGGGCCTGGGCATCGCCCTGCTCCTGCACCAGCGCTGGCGCGGCCGGGGCCTGGTGCGCAGCCTCACCCTGCTGCCCTGGGCCCTGCCCACCACCGTGATGGCCCTGGGCTGGCGCTGGATCTTCAACGACCCCTACGGACCGATCAACGGTCTGCTGCAGCTGCTGGGGCTGGCCAGCGTGCCCTTCCTGGCGGCCCCGGACCTGACCTGGCTGGCCACGGTGATCGCCGACGTCTGGAAGACCACCCCGTTCGTGGCCCTGCTGCTGCTGGCCGGGCTGCAGATGATCCCCGAGGATCTCTATGAGGCCTTCGTGCTGGAGGGCGGCACGCCCTGGCAGGGGTTGTGGCGCATCACCGTTCCCCTGCTGCGCCCCTACATCTTCATCGTGCTGCTGTTCCGGCTGGCGCAGGCACTGGGGGTGTTCGACCTGATCGCCGTGCTCACCGGCGGCGGTCCGGCGAGCAGCACCGAGAGCCTGGCGGTGTATGCCTACCTCAACGCCATGCGCTTCCTGGATTTCGGCTACAGCGCCACGGTGATGCTGGGCATGTTCCTGCTGCTGCTGGCGGGGGCCGCGGCACTGCTCCTCTGGCGCCGCCAGGCGGAGGTGCGGGCATGAGGGGCGGTACCCGCACGGGCCTGGTGGCGCTGCTGCTGCTCTGGAGCCTGGGGCCGATGCTCTGGCAGCTCTACACCTCGCTGCGCACCCCCGAAGCCCTGCTGGCCGGCGCCGCCGGCCTGGGCGGCGGCTGGACCCTGGCCAACTACGGCGCCGTGCTCGGCGGCGAACCACCCTTCTGGCGGTATCTGCTCAACAGCACCGTGGTGGGGGCCCTGAGCACCCTGCTCACCCTGGCGCTGGCGATCCCCTGCGCCTACTCCCTCAGCCGCCGCGGCGGGCTGCTGAGGCTGCTGGTGGGCGGCGGGCTGCTGGCGGCGGCGGTGTTCCCGTACGTGCTGCTGTTCCTGGCCCTGCTGCAGGTGGCCCGCCAGCTGAGCCTGGCCAACAACCTGCTGGCCCTCTGCCTGCCCTACGCCGGGCTGCAGCTGCCGCTGGCGGTGCTGCTGCTGCAGGCCGCCTTCGCAGAGCTGCCGGCGGAGCTCGAGGAGAGCGCGGTGCTGGAGGGCTTCAGCCTCTGGCAGCGGCTGCGCTGGATCCTGCTGCCGCTGATGGGGCCGGCGGTGGTGAGCACCGGCCTGCTGGTGTTCCTGTTCAGCTGGAACGAATTTCCGATCGCCCTCACCTGGATCAGCCGCAGTGAGCTGCTCACGCTGGCCCCGGCGATGGCACGGATCGCCGGCTCGTCCGTGTACACCGTGCCCTACGGGGCCTTCGCGGCTGCCACGGTGCTGGGCAGCGTGCCGCTGCTGGCCCTGCTGCTGCTGTTCCAGCGCCAGATCGTGGCCGGCCTCACCCAGGGAGCGATCAAGGGATGACCACCGCCAGCAACCACCACCCCACAACCACCACCCCGGACGGCCAGGGCGCAACCAGCCTGCGACTGGAGCGGATCTGCCGCCGCATCGGCGGCCGCGCCATCCTGTCGGGCATCAGCCTGGAGGTGGAGGCGGGCGAATGCCTGGCACTGCTCGGCCCCAGCGGCTGCGGCAAGAGCACCGCGCTGCGGGTGATCGCCGGTCTCGACCCCTGCGACGAGGGCCGCATCCTGCTCGACGGCCGCGACATCACCCGGCAGCCGCCGGCCCGGCGCCGCGTGGCGATGGTGTTCCAGAGCTACGCCCTCTATCCCCACCTGACTGTGGAGCGCAACCTCACGCTGGGGATGGAGCTGCGCGGGGTGGCCCCGGAGCAGCGCGAGCGGGAGCTCACGACGGTGCTGGATCTGCTGCAGCTGAGCACGCTGCGCCGCCGCCGTCCGGCGGAGCTGTCCGGCGGCCAGCGCCAGCGGGTGGCCCTGGCCCGGGCCCTCCTGCGCAAGCCGCGGCTGATCCTGCTCGATGAGCCGATGAGCAACCTCGACGCCCAGCTGCGCGAGGAGCTCAGGCCCCAGCTGCGCGCGATCCTCAGCGGCGGCCGGGCCCCGGCGATCTACGTGACCCATGACCAGCAGGAGGCGATGGGCATCGCCGACCGCATCGCCGTGCTCCAGGACGGCCGCCTGCAGCAGTGCGGCACACCCCGGGAGCTCTACCACCACCCCGCCAACCTGTTCGTGGCCGGCTTCATCGGCCGGCCGCAGATCAACCTGCTGCCCCAGGCCGACGGCACCGTGGTGGGCATCCGTCCCGAACACCTGGTGGCCGTGAGCGGCGGCGGACTGCCGGTGCGGGTGCTGAACCGGGAGTGGCACGGCGCCAGCCAGCAGCTGCTGCTGGAGAGCGCGCAGGGACCGCTGCGCTGGACCTGCGACGGCAACCAGGCGGTCGGCGACGACCTGCGGCTGGGCTGGGAGCGACGCCATGAGCACCGCTTCCAACAGGCCAGCGGCGAGCGCTGCTGAAATCGCCTCCGCTCACACGACCGGTGCTGCGGCGATGCACCGTTGGCAGCCTCGGCCAATCTGCCTAGACCGAACCAGAGACCATCGATCGCGAAGCCCTGATGCCGGACCAGCCCAGGCACTGGTGGGAAGGATGCGTGATCTACCAGCTGATGCCGCGCAGCTTCAACGACGCCAACGGGGACGGCATCGGCGACCTGGCCGGGATCACTGCCCGCCTGCCCTATCTGGAGTGGCTGGGGATCGATGCCATCTGGCTGACACCGATCTACCCCTCGCCGCTGCGGGACGGGGGCTACGACATCACCGACTTCACGGCAATCCACCCCGACCTGGGCAACCTCGACGACCTGGCCCAGCTGATCGAACACGCCCACGACCACGGCATCCGCGTGATCCTCGATCTGGTGCTCAACCACACCAGCGTGCTGCACCCCTGGTTCCAGCGGGCCCGCTGGGCCCCGGCCGGCAGCCCCGAGCGCGACTTCTACGTGTGGCGCGACCACGACCGCGGCTACGCCGAGGCGCCGGTGCTGTTCCGCCACTTCGAGCAGTCGAACTGGGAGTGGGACGAGGTGGCGCGGCAGTACTTCCTGCACCGCTTCCTGCGCCACCAGCCCGATCTCAACTACGCCAACCCCGCGGTGCAGACGGCGATGCTGAGCGTGGTGGATTTCTGGCTGGAGCGGGGAGTGGACGGCTTCCGACTCGATGCCGTGCCCTTCCTGTTCGAGGAGGAGGGCAGCCGCTGCGAGGGGCTGCCCCAGACCCATGCCTTCCTGCGACGGGTGCGGGAGCGGGTGGATGCCTGCGGTCGGGACGTGCTGCTGGTGGCCGAGGCGATCCAGCCCGTGCGTGAATCGGCCCCTTACCTGGCTGACGGCGAACTCCACGCCGCCTTCGACTTCGTGCTCACCGCCCACCTGTTCGCGGCCCTGGCCCAGGGCCGGGTGGGGGAGCTGGGCGCCTGCCTGGCCCATGCCCAGGAGCTGGTGCCGGGCTGCCGCTGGGCCCTGCCCCTGCGCAACCACGACGAGCTCTGGCTGGGCGATGGCCATCTTGTGGAGGAGTCGGTGATCGAGACGATCCGCGCCGGCTTCCCCACCGCCGAGGGGCACTGGCTGAACTGGGGCATCAACAGGCGGCTGGCCCCCCTGCTCAACGGCGATCCCCGGCCAAACACCCTGCTGCACGGGCTGCTCTACAGCCTTCCGGGCCTGCCCTGTGTGTACTACGGCGACGAGCTGGGCATGGGCGACTGGCCGGGCCTGCGCGACCGCGACCCCAACCGCACGCCGATGGCCTGGACCGGCGAGCGCAACGGCGGTTTCTCCACCGCCCCCGACCCGCTGCTGGTGCTGCCGCCGATCACCGCCCCCGGCTACGACTACCGGGTGGTGAACGTGGAGGTGCAGCAGCAGCTCTCCGGCTCATTGCTCAACTGGCACCGGCGCATGCTCACCAGCCGGCGGCTGCTGCCCGCCCTGCGCCACGGCGATTTCAGACTGCTGCCCAGCGACCACCCCAGCGTGCTGTGTTATGCGCGCAGCAGCGCCAGCATGACGTTGGTGATCGCTGCCAACCTGTCCGGCGCCGGCGCCGCCACCCGCCTCGACCTCAGCCCCTGGGACGGCAGCCAGGTGCGCGAGGTGCTCTGGGGCTGCGAGTTCCCACCGGCAAGTTCCGACTGGTTCGTCTACCTTCCCGCCTACGGCTTCTTCTGGTGGCTGGTGAGGGAGGAGGAGAGCAGCGAAGCCCCCCCCTCCCCTCCCAGCTCCTCCTGAAGGAGCGCCTGCACCGGATCGTGCAGGCGCTCGGCCTCGGCCTGATCCACGAAGCCCAGCCGGCAGCGGCGATCCAGCACGTCGGCGGGCTCGCGGGCCCACTCGTGGCGTGCCGCATGCCGCACCTCGGCGGCGGTGAGGGGGATCACCTCACTGAGGGGCTCCAGGTCGGGGGCGCCGGCGGCGCAGGCGAGCACCGCCTCGGTCGCCAGGCCGTGGCTGGCCAGCAGGTGGCCCACCAGGGCGGCGGGATGGCGCTGCAGCAGCCGCTGCTCCAGGGCCTCGAGCTGCCGGCGCGTGGTGGGGCCATCGGCCGTCGCCCCGAGGATCGGCGTGGCGCACTGCGGTTGCGGCAGCGACCGACCCAGCTGTTCGGCCACCGCCGCCAGGGCATCGAGGGCCATGGGCCGGCAGGTGGTCCACTTGCCCCCCATCAGGCTCACCAGTCCGCAGGGCAGGGTTTCCACGGCGTGCTCGCGCACGATGCCGGCCGTGCCTCCGGCTTCGCCGGCCACCGGCAGCAGCAGAGGCCGGCCGCCTGCCCAGCGGCTGGCCACCGTCGGTTCAGCGTGGGCCGGGAACCAGCGCCGCACGTAGTCCAGCAGGTAGGCCTCCTCGGCAGCGCTGGGGGTTTCGGCCGCCTCGGCGGGGCAGGCGGTATCGGTGGTGCCCACCAGGGTGCGGCCATGGAAGGGCAGCACGAACAGCACCCGGCCATCGTCGGTGGACGGCACCAGCAGGCCGGTGCCGCCGGGGCAGAGATCGGCCTCCAGCACCACGTGAACGCCGCGGCTCACCTGCAGCCGGGGGGCGACATCGGCATCGGCC
>JBFLKL010000017.1:0-2837 GCA_040883175.1 Synechococcaceae cyanobacterium
GAGGATCTGCCCGCCGCCGACCCCCACTGGCTGGCCGATGTGGAGCGGGTGTGCCTGGCCTGCTGCCGGCTGATGGGGGTGGAGCGGCCGGCGGCGGAGCACTACCTGTTCGTGCTCCACCTCAACGACAACGGCTACGGCGGCCTGGAGCACGACCTCAGCACGGTGCTGCAGTACGGACGCCGCCGCCTGGCGGACGCTGACGGGCGCCGCAAGCTGCTGCAGCTGGTGGCCCACGAATACCTGCACCAGTGGAACGTGCGCCGGCTGCGCCCCGCCGAGCTCACCCCCTGCGACTATGACCGCCCCGTGGTGGTGCCCAGCCTCTGGTTCGCCGAGGGCGTCACCAGCTATGTGGACCAGCTGCTGCCCCACGCGGCGGGTCTCTGCACCGAGGCCGAGGTGCTCACCGATCTCGGCTCCGATCTCAGCCGCTACCGGCTCACTCCGGGCAGGGCGGTGCAGAGCCTGCGCCAGAGCAGCGAGGAGGCCTGGGTGAAGCTCTACAGGGCCGATGCCTACGCCGTCGACAACCAGGTGAGCTACTACCTCAAGGGTGCCGTGCTGGCGTTGGTGCTGGATCTGCACCTCAGGCGCCACGGCAGTGGCCTGCCCGCGGTGCTGCGGGGGCTCTGGCGCAGCCACGGCCGCCTGGGCCGGGGCTACCGGCAGGAGGAACTCCTCAGCGCCTTCTCCCGGTTGGCACCCGATCTGGCCACGCTGTTGCCGCGCTGGCTCGAAGCCCACGAGGATCCCCCTCTGCAGGACTACCTCGCCGATGTGGGCCTGGCACTGGCCCCCGAACCGGGCGACGATCCCTGGCTCGGCTGGCATCTGGAGGTGGCCACCCAGGGCTTGACGACCAGACGGGTCCTGCGGGACTCTCCTGCGGAACAGGCCGGGCTGATGGTGGGAGACGAGCTGATCGCCCTGGCCGGCCAGCGTGTCCGCAACCTCGAGGACGTGTCGACCATCCTCAGTGCCATACCCACTGCCACCGCACTGGAGGCGGTTCTGGCCCGCGACGGTCGCCTGTTCTCCACGCCGCTCGAACCGGCCCCGCCCCGGGTGAAGGCCTGGCGGCTTCAGCCGGTGCCCGCCGCCCCGGCTGAAGCCGCCGAGCGCCGACGCCGCTGGCTGGCCCTGGAGTTGCCGTGAACCGACACCACCAGCCCCTGGTCCTGGCGGCGGTGGCTGTCGGCGTGATCGGTCTCGGAAGTCTGGGCTGGCTGGCCCGCGACAGTTCCACCCAGCTCGCCGGTGCCGGTGGTCGCCGCTCCCTGCTTGACCTGCTCGACGAGGTGCGGCAGTCCCCCAGCCAGCCGCCGCCGGCACCGGATCCGGCGCCGTCGCCCGCACCACCGCCCCATCCGGTCTGGAGCTCGCCGCTCCGCTCCGGCTGCCGATCGTCGGATCCGCAGCGCCGACAGCAGTTGCTGGCTCTGGCCAGCCGGTTGCGCACCGCCCCGGAGCGGATCCGCATCGATCCCACGAACTACGGCCAGCGCCACAACCGCGACGCCTTCGGCAATCCTCTCGATCCCACCCCCCGGGTGGTGGTGCTGCACGAGACCGTGTTCAGCATGGAGTCAGCCATCAACACCTTCCGCACGCCCCACCCAAGGGATGAGGATCAGGTGAGCTACCACGCCATGATCGGCCTCGACGGCCGGGTGGTGAAGCTGGTGGATCCCTCGCAGCGGGCCTACGGCGCCGGCAATTCCGCCTTCCGGGGCGAGTGGGCGATCACCAACGCCAAGGTCCGGGGCTCGGTGAACAACTTCGCCCTGCATGTGAGTCTGGAAACCCCCGCCGACGGGGAACACACCGGTCTTGAGCACAGCGGCTACACCCCGGCGCAGTACGACGCCCTGGCAGCTCTGCTGGCGATGTGGATGGAGCGCTTTCCCATCACCCCCGATCAGGTCACCACCCACCGGGCCGTGGATCTGTGGGGCGAGCGGGCCGACCCACGCAGTTTCGACTGGGAAGCCCTGCGGGTGCGCCTGGAGATGCTGGGCCTGATCTGCTGAGCTCCGGCTCCGGGGATCAGATCAGTGGCGAGATGGGACGGTTCTTTCGGCCGTAGAGCAGGGCGTGGAGTTCGGGATCCTGCATCAGCGCCAGGATGCTGCGGGGATAGTCGAGCTTGCCGTTGTGGAGGTAGGCGAGGGTGGCCAGGGCCTTGGCGTCCTTCGGGCTGCGACTGGCCTCGAGAACGCGGTGGTCGGGGAAGTCGAGCGCCCGCTTCAGCCGTGCGAACTTGCCCACCAGCAGGGCGACATTCTGCTGGGGATCGAGGAGCTGATTGCGCGCGGCCGCGATCTCCTCGGGGCTGGCGTCTTCGCTGAGCAGCCCCTGATGCACCAGTTCCCCCACCCCGATCTGGGCCGGTCCGTGGGTGCTGAACAGTCCCGAGTGGGCGGCGATGGGGTGATCCTCGCCGGGCTTGGCATGGCGCAGCTCATCGAACAGGATTGCCGTCACCAGCATCGGGTTGATGTGCTCCCGGGCGCACTCGCTCAGGATCACCGGTCTCAGGGCCTCGATGCGGCTGAGGGTGCGGGTGCGCAGCGGCTGCAGCTGATTGATGCCGCTGCTGAACAGCTGCGCCAGGCGCGGCTGGGGGCCGTGCACACCGAAGCGGCGGTGCAGCTCCCGCAGTTCCTCGGGGCTGAAGCGGAGCGGGTCGGTGCCGATCAGATCGTCAGCGCCGTCGGGCAGTGCCACAAGCCCATCGCCAGGGAGGGTGCGCTCGTCCTCGGCGAACGCCAGGGGGCCGTCCATCCAAGTCGGGGGCCCCTTCCCGGTCATGGGCAGGCTGATGGACAGCATCA
>JBFLKL010000173.1:0-5178 GCA_040883175.1 Synechococcaceae cyanobacterium
CGGTGCTGATCCCGTGCCTGTTCGAGGAATTCAGCCGGCCGGCCCTGGCCGGCATCCGCGATGTGCTGGCGGGATTTCCCGAGCTCACGGCCCTCGTGGTGGCCCTGGCGGCCGCCGATGCCGAGGAGGTGCGCACGGCTCGGCGCTTCTTCAGGGCTCTGCCGTTCCCGGTGCACGTGCTCTGGACCAACGGTCCGGCCGTGCGCGAGCTGCTGGAGGGGGTGCAGCGGGCCGGCCTGGAGGTGCTCGGGCCGCCCGGCAAGGGCTGGGCGGTGTGGCAGGGGCTGGGAGTGGCCAGCCTCGAGGCCGAGGTGATCGCCCTGTTCGATGCCGACATCCGCACCTTTGCGCCCTCCTACGTGCGGCGCATGCTGGCGCCGCTGCTCGATCCCTCCCACGGCATCGCCTACGTGAAGGCCTTCT
The DNA here is from genome assembly GCA_040883175.1 of Synechococcaceae cyanobacterium. Taxonomy (GTDB): domain Bacteria; phylum Cyanobacteriota; class Cyanobacteriia; order PCC-6307; family Cyanobiaceae; genus NIES-981. Next base: position 424 of record JBFLKL010000173.1, read on the forward strand.
ACAGCCGCCTCTGCCTGGAGGAGGGCCGGCTGCACGGCCGGGCCACGCGCCTGTTCGTGGCACCCCTGCTCGACTGCCTGGAGCAGCTGCTCGGCACCAGCCCCTTCCTTCGCTACATCCAGGCCTTCCGCTACCCGCTGGCCGGGGAGTTCGCCTTCAGCCGCGATCTGGCCATGAACCTGCGCATCCCCTGCGACTGGGGCCTGGAGATCGGCCTGCTCTCGGAGGTATTTCGCCATACGCCGCTCAATGGCATCGCCCAGGTGGATCTGGGCCTCTTCGATCACAAGCACAAGGCCATCGGAGCCGGCCCCGACGAGGGGTTGCAGCGCATGTGCGGCGAGATCCTGTTCAGCCTGCTGCGCGGGTTGATGGAACACGAAGCCCGCACCCTCACGGCCGAGCAGCTCGCCACCCTGCAGGTGCTCTACCGCCGCATCGGCGAAGACCGGGTGCGCCAGCACCACCTCGACGCCCGGGTCAACGGCCTGCCCTACGACCGTCATGGGGAGGAAGATGCGGTGCGGGAGTTCGCCGCCCTGCTGCGGCCAGGCTGCCAGGCCTTCCATGATCAGCCGGCGGGTGTGCGCATGCCCAGCTGGTCACGCGCCCTGGCCTTCGACGCCGATCTGCGCCACAAGCTGCGCCGGGCCGGCTGTGGCGTAGCCCACCGCGCCCGCCAGCCCGTGCACCCCAGCGCCGGGGAGCCCATCCGGCGGCGCCGCAGCGCCGGCCGCGGCCCAGGATCCACCCCGGTTCACCGCGCCCAGCCGGACCCCGATCGGACCCGCTGACATGTCCTGCTGCCGAGTGGATTGCTCCAGCCCGGGCCGGACCAGCGGGACCGGTGCACCTCCCTTTCATCGGCAAGGGTGGGCGTGATGCGCATGGCTTCCGTTCAGCCCCCTGCCTGCCGGGGTCGGTAGCCTGCCGCTGCCAGCGCCCTCAGGACGGCTGCCACCTGGTCGCCCTGCAGTTCGATCAGGCCCGGCTTGAGCGTGCCGCCGGTGCCGGTGGCGGCCTTGAGTTGCTTCAGCAGCGCTTTGCGTTCCTCTTCGGGAGCCTCGAGGCCGGTGATCGCGGTCACGATCTTGCCGCCTTTGCCGGCTTTGGTGCGCTGCACCCGCACCTGCTGCTGGGCCCTGGCAGCCGGCGGCGCCGCGGACGGGGGGCGCTGCTGGGCGTCGGGTACACCGAGGCTGCCGAATTCCTGCCAGCCACCTTTTCGGGCCATCGCCTCACCCCTGCACAGACGTCGCCATGCTCAGGCTTCAGGGGTTCAGGCTGCCGGCTGACCCGCACGCGCAGGATCTGTCCGTGGATTCCGGAGGTCACGTCCGGCCGGCAGAGATCCGGCACCTCCCGGGTTCCCAGCTCGGGCGTCGCTCCTGCCTACGCTGGGGAGAACCGACCCGGCGCCTGGTGACCAGCACCGTCCCCTCCGCACGCAGCGATTCGGCCGCGACCGGCGATCCGGCTGCCCTGCAGCCCCAGGCCCGCCCCAACGCCGCCGGCCGCTTCGGCCGCTTCGGCGGGCAGTACGTGCCGGAAACGCTGATGCCGGCCCTGGCGGAGCTGGAGGCCGCCGCTGCCGAGGCGTGGGCCGATCCTGCCTTCACCGACAGGCTCAACCACCTGCTCCGCACCTACGTGGGTCGCCCCAGCCCGCTCTATGAAGCGGAGCGGCTCACCGAGCACTACCGCCGCCCTGAAGGTGGTCCACGTCTGTGGCTGAAGCGGGAAGACCTCAACCACACCGGCGCCCACAAGATCAACAATGCCCTCGGCCAGGCGCTGCTTGCCCTGCGCATGGGCAAGCAGCGGATCATCGCCGAAACAGGAGCCGGCCAGCACGGCGTCGCCACCGCCACCGTGTGCGCCCGCTTCGGCCTGGAGTGTGTGATCTACATGGGTGCCGAGGACATGCGCCGCCAGGCCCTGAACGTGTTCCGCATGCGGCTGCTGGGTGCCAGGGTGCAGCCCGTCACCGCCGGCACCGCCACCCTCAAGGACGCCACCAGCGAGGCGATCCGTGACTGGGTGACCAACGTGGAGAGCACCCACTACATCCTCGGATCGGTGGCCGGCCCCCATCCCTACCCGATGCTGGTGCGCGACTTCCACGCCTGCATCGGCCTCGAGGCCAGGCAGCAGTGCCAGCAGGCCTTCGGCCGGCTGCCCGACGTGCTGGTGGCCTGCGTTGGCGGCGGATCCAACGCCATGGGGCTGTTCCATCCCTTCGTGGAAGACACGGGCGTGCGCCTGATCGGCGTGGAGGCGGCCGGCGAGGGAGTGCGCTCAGGTCGCCACGCTGCCACGATCACCGAGGGCCGGGTGGGGGTGCTGCACGGCGCCATGAGCCTGCTCCTGCAGGACAGCGAGGGCCAGGTGCAGGAGGCCCATTCCATCAGCGCCGGCCTCGACTACCCCGGCGTGGGCCCGGAGCACAGCTATCTGCGTGAGATCGGCCGGGCCGAGTATCTGGCCGTCACCGATGACGAGGCTCTCGATGCCCTGCGGCTGGTGAGCGAGCTCGAGGGGATCATCCCCGCCCTGGAGACGGCCCACGCCTTCGCCGCCCTTGACCAGCTCTGCCCCACTCTCGCTCCGGGCACCGAGCTGGTGCTCAATCTCTCCGGTCGCGGCGACAAGGACGTCAACACCGTGGCCGAGCGGCTGGGGGGCCTGGGCGGCTGACCTGGCCCTGGGCGGACCGTCAGCCCAGGGACGGATCGCGGGAGGTGCTCACCCAGCTCGCCTCACCGTGCGCCTCCGGCTCCCAGGGAAACCGCGGCAGCCGCCCCAGTGCTTCGCGCTGGGCCTCAACCCAGGTGGTCAGGAAGCTCTGCAGGGCGCTGGAGTCATTGCCCAGCCGCAGCTGCTGGGCGATCCGCAGTTCGTCGCGCCGCAGGATCACCAGGTCGAAGGGCGGTCCCACGGTGAGGTTGGAGCGCCGGGTGACCACCTGCGACACCAGGCAGAGGCGTGCCGCATCCTCCAGGGACATCCGGGTGCTGGCCAGGCCATCGAGTGGTGGCTTGCCGTACTTGCTCTCGCCGATCTGCAGAAAGGGGGTTTCTGTGGTGGCCATCACCGCGTTGCCCTGCGGGTAGATCATGAACAGCCCATGGGGATGGCCGGCGATCTGGCCGCCCAGGATGAACGAGGCCGAGCCGCTGGCCCCCGCCTGGGACAGCGCCGGTTTGATTTCAGCCTGTACCTCGCGACTGATCTGACCGACGTAGTCCGCCACCTCGAACAGGTAGTCGGCATCCAGCAGCGAGCCCAGCCGCTTCTGCTCCGCGGCGTTGTCGCCACGTCCCTGCTGGGTCCGGTCCAGATCCCGCTGGATGCGATTCAGCACAGCCTGGGTGGTGGCCAGGTTGCCTGCCGCCAGCAGCACGATCAGACGGTCGTCCGAGGGCCGGAAGATGTGCATCTTCCTGTAGCTGGAGATGTAGTCCACCCCCGCGTTCGTGCGGCAGTCCGACGCCATCACCAGCCCCGCTTCCAGCAGGAAGCCCAGGCAATAGGTCATCGGATCGCGGCCTCAGCTCAGCAATCGCTGCAGGCTAGAGGCCACCGAGCGCACGGCCGCCGTGGCGGTGGCGTAGGCCATGCGCATCGGCCCGATCAGGGCCACGTGGCCCACACCGCCGTCACCACTCCGGTAAGCCGCCTGCACCACGGCGCAGGCGGCCAGCGCCGCATGGGGGTGCTCGTCGCCGATCCACACAGCGTTGGGCCGGGGGCCCAGCACCTGCTCGGGCTCCTCCTCCACCAGCTGCACCAGGGGCCGCAGGCTGGCGGTGTGGCTGAAGTCGGGTTGGGCCAGCAGCTTGCCGAGGCCGCTGGCCAGGGTGTCTCTGCTCGGGCCGGGACCGGGCACCGCCTGAGACTCCACCAGCTGCCGCAGCAGCCGGCCACTGGTGGCCAGTTCCCGGGGCAGTTGCTGCCAGGCGATCGTGCCGCTGTCGGCGCTCAGTTGGTCGTTCGCCCAGCGCTCCAGCACCGCCAGTTCCGGTTCGGCGCCAGCGGGCAGGCGCAGGTTGTGACTGCTGGTGTGGGTGGCCCCATGCACCAGAAACACCAGCAACCGCTCGCCGCTCGGTACCAGACGAAGGGCCTGCAGCTGGGGTTGCCGCTGGGGCCGCCGCGGCCGGGTGATCAGGCTCAGCAGACCGGTGAGGTCCGTCAGGCGCCGGCCCAGATGCAGCAGCAGGTCGTCCAGGGCAGGCCACTGCAGGCTGAGGCTGGCCAGGTCGCGCTCCAGCTGCAGGGCGGCGGCGCCGGGGGCCGGCAGCAGACGGTCCACGTAGAGGCGGTAGCCCTGCTGGCTGGGCACCCGCCCGGCCGAGGTGTGGGGCTGGGTGAGCAGACCCTGCTGCTCCAGGGCTCCCATCGCCGAACGCACGGTGGCGGGACTGGCGGGCAGCCCGAAGCGTCGCACCAGGGTTTTGCTGCCCACCGGCTCCATGGTGTCCACGTAATGGCGCACGGCCAGACCCAGCACCTCCTGCTGTCGAGGGGAGAGGGCCTGCACCGGGTGCTCAGCGTGGTAGGTGACCGATGTTAATGACCTCGCACGCAGCAGGCACGGCCGCCGGAGCATCAGTAGCGAGGCACAGCCGGGTCCACCTCCACGCTCCAGGCGTCGATGCCGCCCTGAAGGTTCCACACCTGCTCGAAGCCCTGCTGCTCCAGCAGCCAGCAGCCGAACTGCCAGCTGCGCACGCCGGCATGGCAGAGCACAGC
>JBFLKL010000174.1:0-4047 GCA_040883175.1 Synechococcaceae cyanobacterium
ATTGCCGCAGCCACGGCCTCCAGGCCTGACGATGGCGAATGGCAGACCCAGATCAGCGGGGTCACGCAGGATCGGGCACGCTGGACCCTCCACAATCAGTTTCTGAAGCTGACCGCCGGCGAGCTGCTCCCCGGCGCAGAGCCACCTGTCCGCCAGTCAGAACCGTGAGCCCGGGGTCTGCAGGAAGGTCAGCTCCGCCGCGCTCGACACCCGGCCCAGGGCGGCATTGCGGTGCGGGAACCGCCCGAAGCGCGCGATCACATCACGGTGACGGCGGGCGAATTCTGCGGTGCGCGTATCGGTGAACTGCTCGAACAGCGGCAGCGCCGCCTCCTGCACCGACAGGTCCTCACTGTGCATCTGGGGCATCAGCCAGAACTGCCGTCGCGCCTGCTCCGGCTCGGTGGCCACCCAGCCCCGCCCCACCGCCGCCTGGCTCAGGGCCAGGGCCTGGCCATCGCCGGCGAAGGCCATGGCCGACCCGCGCCAGATCTGACGGGGGAACTGATCCAGCAGCAGCACCAGCGCCAGCCCGCCCTGGGGTTCGACAGCCCAGCCGGCGAGCTCGCCGGCGATCGCCCTGCGCACCAGGGCGATGAAGCGCTCGCGCACCTGCGAATCAAAGGCCCGGTCCTTGCTGAACCACTGCCGCGGCCGGGTTTCAGCAAACCAGAAGTCCAGAACCTCGCTGGCTTGCTCCCCGTGGCCTGGCATCAGAGCAGCGCCTGCACGCTGGCCACCTTGTCTTCCAGGCACTGATCCTTGTCGGTGCGGGTGTTGATCTTCACCGTGGTGTAGACGCGGGGACAGTCCATGGCATGCACCGCCTGGTGGCAGGCCTCGATCGCGGCGAACACCGGGCCCCACTCGCCCTCGATGGCAGTGCCGTTGGGGTGCAGCTGGATCTTGAGCCCTGCGTCAGTGAGCACCGTCTCGCAGGCGGCGATGTAAGGGGCCAGATGGACGCCTACCCCAATCGGTACCACACAGATCAACGATCACCTTCACGGTCACCCCCGCCGGATTGCTCCCATCGTGGGTGGAGCTGCCGGCGCTGGCACCTGGGGCCAGGTGACCCAGTGGACGTTGCGTCGGGTCCGGGGCACCTCAGGCGATGCAATGACGGCGACAGGGCAATGGACCTGCCTGAAAGGCCCGGCAAGGTCTGCAGCCCCTTGATGGCACCGGCACTGGTGCCCCGGACGGCTGCGGCACGATGCCCAGCGCCCGCAGACCGGCGGCGGGAGCGTTCTGCCAGCCGGTCTTGGCATGCAGGCTCCAGCACGGGCCTGAATCCACCTGCATGATCTCGGCCACCTGCCGATGCGCGCTGCGGGGGAAGGGAAGCGATTGGTGAGCCAGTCGGGAGAGGAAGCGGGCCTGCTTCACCGCACTGATCTCCAGCGGGCCCCGCAGCCAGAACGTGGTCACACGGGTGCCGATCCGCTGGTTGCCATAGCCGAGCTGCCCGATCGCCGTACGCATGCACTGCAGGCCGATGCGGCGTGGCAGCTCCTGTTACGGAGGCACCTTCGACAGGCACATCGCCCCGCGCAGCCCCATCGGCTCCAGCCACTCGCGCATGAAGGGGTTGGCATCGGCCGTGCAGGGGATCTCTTCATCCACGCTGCCCACGGCACCGAGCGAGAGGCCGATCAGGGCATTCGGGATCTTGAAGGTAGAGGTGGGCGAGAAGCGCTGCTCGGCGCGCAAGCAGCCACGGCCGGCTCCTCCCGCCAGGGTGCGGCGGCGGCTGCCCTCGGCAGGACCAGCAGCAGCAGGCGGTTGCCCTCCGGATCCAGCAGCCAGGCTTCTGCACCGAAGGAGTCCTGGCGGGGCGGCTCCTGCAGCGAGGCACCCAGGCCCAGGGCTGCTGTGATCCAGACGTTGAGCACGGCAACAGCGCCTGTGCCATCCGCCTGGCGTTGCAGGCAGAGAGCCAGGCGTCCCTGCTGCCCCGCCTGCGGCCTGCTCCGCGACGGCGCGTAGACCTCGAGCCACCCGCCTGCGGGCCAGCGCACCCGCCAGTGGCTCGCACTCACCCCCTGCTGCGGCTCCACATCCAGCAGAGCGCCGTAGAAGCGGGCGAGTTGGGCGGGCTGATCGGCGGCCAGCACGATCGATCCCGTCATCCCCATCGCCGCCACCAGCGCCTGCGGGTCGGGGCAGCATGGCGGCCATCGCAGAGGGGGTAGCGATGGGAGCACCCGCAGCCGCACATCAGCACCGTGGCCGCCTCGCTCAACCGCAGTTCATAGGACACCCTGCCCGTGCCCAGATGCGCGCCATCACAGAACCAGCCGTGAGGGCTGCGGCCGCAGCTGCAGAGCTGATGCACGCCGGCAGGCAGCTCAAGCGGCTGTGGGCCGGCAGCATGAAGATCGGGATCCGGCATCGCTGCGCAGCTCACTGGTCAAAGCCCGATCCCAGTCTGGGCTTCATCAGCCGCAAAACGCAGCTGGAGGCTGCAGCAGCCGGATGGTTTCGAGGACACCAGCGCGGTGTTCTGGCAGAACGCGCAACACAACCTCGTGTATGCAGCTCATGCAGGCAGGGGTATTGCTCACATTCCGGCTGCATCCTTGGGCTGGCGAGGGCTCGGCGGGCTCGGCGATCAGCCAGTACCGTCACCACCACAGAGCGCTGCTGGAGGGAGGGGGCCGTCGGACTCGCAGAAAGGTATCTCCTGAAGAGAATCTCCATCTCCACCACGCCTCGATGACCCATCGCTACGGAATCGTGACGCCGCCTGCCATCGGCCACCTCAACCCGATGGTGGCGCTGGCGATGGAGCTCATGCGACGCGGCCATCAGGTGGTGGTGTTCACCGTGGCGGATGGAGCCCGCAAGCTGAGCGGGCTGCCACTGGAGGTGGTGACGGTCGGCGCAAACGCCTTCCCCCCTGGGGCAGTGGATGAGGCCTATGTCACCCTCGGGCGGCTGAGCGGGCGGGAAGGTCTGCGCTTTTCCGTGGATTACTTCCGCAGGGAGCAGGCCATGCTTCACGAGGAGCTGCCAGATGCTGTGCGTGCGGCAAGCATCGATGTGCTGCTGGTGGATCAGCTGTGCCCAGCTGCGGGCACGGTGGCAGACCTGCTTGGGCTGCCGTTTATAACGATCGCCAATGCCCTGCCGGTCAATCGGGAGCCAGCGGTACCCCCGTATTTCACGGGTTGGTTGCCTAGCAACAGACCTTGGGCGCGCTGGCGCAATCAGCTGGGCAATGCCCTTCTTGACAGACTCACCGAACCGCTGTGGCGCGACCTCCAGGAGAAGCGTGAGCGGTGTGGGCTGAAACGGCACCGACGGAGGTTTGAGGCACTCTCGCCCCTGCTTCAGTTGGCCCAGCTGCCCGCTGCTTTTGATTTTCCGCGAGAGCGGCTGGCGCCACATTTCCACTACGTGGGCCGGCTGGCGGACCCCTCAGGGCAGGAGCCGTTGTTGCGCAATGTCGTTCCATTCCCATGGGATAAACTCGACGGGAGGCCCTTGATCTATGCCTCCTTGGGGACTCTCCAGAATGGCCGTCCGGAGCTCTTCGCGCTGATCGCTGCAGCCTGCGGGCCATTGAATGCCCAGCTTGTGATCTCAATGGGCAATCCAACGGGCGTGCCCCTGGATCTCCCCGGCGATCCGCTCGTGGTGGCCTATGCGCCGCATCAACAGCTGATCGAACGCTCAGCTCTGGTGATCACCCATGCGGGCCTCAATACCACGCTCACTGCCCTGGGCTGCGGTGTGCCCGTGCTGGCAATTCCCATCACCAATGAACAACCTGGCATTGCCGCTCGGGTGGCCTACAGCGGAGCGGGACGTGTGATTCCAGTGCAGAGAATTAGCATGCCAGAGCTGAGAAGTGTGGTATCTGACATCCTCAACACTCCAGGCTACAAGGAGAATGCCGAGCACCTTCAGGGAGAGTTCAACGCAGCCGGAGGCGTGGCAGCAGCTGCAGATCTGATCGAGGCGATCTAACGCTCGCGATCAAATGGTCGCGATCAACGACAGGAATCAGGTCCCGATCAACGCCAGGCAGCGGGACCCGTC
>JBFLKL010000175.1:0-13151 GCA_040883175.1 Synechococcaceae cyanobacterium
GGAAGTAGCGCACATCCGGGTGCCAGGAGGGTGCCTCACCGGCCTCGGTGGCCACGATGCGGATGTCGAACAGCCGCTGGCAGAGCCGGAACAGGCCCTGCAGCACCTGCTCCAGCGGGAACCAGGGGCGCAGCGCCTCCGCGTCGAGCTCGAAGCTCTCCTGGCGCAGCACCTCGGCCCAGTAGCCCACGTCCCAGGGCTTGAGGTCGTCCGCTTCAGGGGCGCCGTGGCGACGGGCACAGGCCCGCAGCTCCTCCAGCTCACGCTCTGCGGCCGGGTAGGCAGCCGCCCGCAGATCCTCCAGCAGCTGCTCCACCTCGGCCACCGAGCCGGCCATCTTGCTGGCCAGGCTCACCTCGGCCCAGTTGGCGTAGCCGAGGCGCCGGGCCTGCTCCAGCCGCAGCGTGAGGATGCGGTCGATCAGGGGCCAGTTGTTGCCCTCGCCACTGGCGGCCCGCCCCACCTGGGCGCGATACACGGTTTCGCGCAGGTCGCGACGGCGGCTGTATTTGAGGAACGGCACCACCCGCGGCATGTCCAGTCCCAGGCGCCAGCCCTCCTCGCCGGCATCGCGGGCGGCCTGGGCCAGCAGACCGCGCAGGCTCTCCGGCAGGCCGTCCAGCTCCTCCTCCCTGCTGAGGGTGAGGCTCCACTGGTTGGTGGCATCGAGCACGTGGTTGCCGAACCGGCTGGCCAGCTCGGCCAGCTCGGCGGTGGCGGCGTTGAAGGCCTCCTGTTCAGGCCCCTCCAGGCCCACGCCGCGCAGGCGCATGTGGCGCAGTTCGGCCTCCACGATGCGGCGCTGGGTGGCATCCAGATCCTGGGCCGACAGCTGCTCCAGGGCCCGGTAGATCGGCCTGCTCTGGCCCGCCCGGCTGCCGAAGGCCACCACGGCACCCTGCTGGTTCTGGTAGGCCTGGCGCAGTTCGGGGGTGTTGCAGACACCATGCAGATGGCTCACCACACCCCAGCTCCAGCGCAGACGCTCCTCGAGATGGTGCAGGGGATCCATGAGTTCCTCCCAGCCGATGGCGGGCCTGGACGCGCCCCCTTCCTCCCCGATCGCGCCCAGGCGCTGCTCGAGTCGCTCCTCCAGCCGGTTCAGTTCGGCGTTGAGCTCCTCCAGCAGGGCCGGGATGGCGCTCTCCACCTGGTCCGGGGTGATGGCTGCGAACGGCGGCAGGCCCTCTCCGGCCAGGAGGGGCGGACGGGACGTCAGCGGCTCAGGACTGGGGTCGGTGCGGCCCGGGATGCTGACCATGGCGGTGGGATCACTGCCGCCATTTCAGACCATCACAACGGTCCGGCGCAGTTCAGCCCAGGGCGGTGAACCGTCCCAGGGCCAGCGCCACGCCGCCGGTCAGCTGGGTGGAGAGGGCGTTGGTGCTGGCCTCGTAGAAGTCGATCGCCACACGGGGCCAGAAGCCGATCACGAGTGTGGGCACCAGCAGGGTGAGGCCGATCACAAGCTCCCGGGGGGTCATGTCGCCCACCACGGCCAGGGCCGGGATGCGGGGGCCGAAGAACACGCGTCGGCAGAGGCTGAGGAGATACACCGGCGTGAGCACCAGGCCGATGGCGGCCAGCACGATCGTGATCACCCGGAAGCCGGTGGTGAAGCCGTCGTTGGCGGTGACGCCGAGAAACACCGTGATCTCGCTGACGAAGCCGCTCATTCCCGGCAGGGCGAGGGAGGCCAGGCAGCTGGCCAGGAAGAAGGCGAAGGTGATCGGCAGGGCCTTGGCCAGACCGCCCATGTTGGGGATCGAGAGGGTTTCGGTGCGCTCGTAGAACACGCCGGTCACGAAGAACATCGCCGCCGCGATCAGGCCGTGGCTGATCATCTGCAGCATCGCCCCGCTCATCCCGAGGGCGTCGATGGCACCGATCCCCACCAGCACGAAGCCCATGTGGCTCACCGAGCTGCAGGCGATGCGCCGCTTCACATTGTCCTGGGCGAAGGCGTTGAGGGCGCCGTAGATGATGTTGACGATGCCCAGCACGATCAGGGCCGGTGCCAGCACCAGGTGGGCCTCCGGCAGCATCTGCACGTTGAAGCGCAGCAGGGCGTAGCCCCCCATCTTCAGCAGCACGCCGGCCAGCAGCATCGACACCGGCGCGTTGGCTTCGCCGTGGGCGTCGGGCAGCCAGGTGTGCAGGGGGAACATCGGCAGCTTCACGCCGAACCCCACCAGGAAGCCCAGATAGCAGAGGAGGCCGAAGGTGCCGCCGGCACTGCGCGACGCCAGCTCGGAGAGGTTGAAGGTGAAGGGGCCGTTGAAGGCCAGGGCCAGGCCGCTCACCAGGATCAGCAGGGAGGCGGTGGCGGTGTAGAGGATGAATTTGGTGGCCGCGTACTGGCGCTGCTTGCCGCCCCAGATGGCGATCAGCAGATACACCGGCACCAGCTCCAGTTCCCAGGCCAGGAAGAAGAGCAGGAAGTCCTGGGAGAGAAACACCAGGCCCTGGGCCGAGGCCTGCACCAGCATCAGGGCGAAGTAGAGCCGGGTCTTGCGGTTCACCTTCCAGCTGGCCGCCACCGAGAGGAAGGTCACCAGGCCGGAGAGCACCACCAGCGGGGCCGAGAGGCCGTCCGCCGCCAGCGACCACTCCAGCCCGAGCACCGGCACCCAGCTGACGCGTTCCACCAGCTGCAGAGCGCTGAGGGAGCCGTCGAAGTGGCGGCTGAAGCACACCAGCATCAGCAGCAGGTCGATCGCGAGGGCCCCCAGAGCCAGGCTGCGGGGCAGGCGGGGATCGTTGCCGTCGCCCGGGAGCAACGGCATCAGCAGGGCGACCGCCGCGGGCAGCAGCACGATCAGGCTGAGCCAGGGAAACGCCGCTGTGGAGGCGTCGATGGCCCCCGGATCCAGGGCGCTGGACGCGGCCAGAAGAGCCCGGTTGGCGTCCATCAACTGCGCCGCAACATCGCGCACGACCTTATCAGCTGTGCCAGGCCGGCTGAGTAGATCTACTCAGACCAGATCAGGCAACGGCAGCCAGTGGCTGCCGTTCTGCTGCACGGCAAGCACCTCGCCGCGGGCTTCCACCCCGGCCCGGTGCCAGGCCACGAGCATCTCGCGGCGCACGGCGTCGGCCACCTCGGCGCGGCACAGGGCCAGCAGGCTGGGTCCGGCGCCGCTGATCACGCAGCCCCAGGCACCCGCCTGCAGGGCCGCCTCCCGCACCTTCTGCCCGCCGGGGATCAGGCCCCAGCGGTAGGGCTCGTGCAGGCGGTCGTGCATGCCGTCGGTGATCAGGTCGCCATTGCCGGTGCGCAGGCCCTGCAGCAGCAGGGTGAGGGCGCCGAGATTCACCACGGCGTCAGCCACCGGGATGCTCTTGGGCATCGCGCGCCGGGCTTCGCTGGTGGTGAGCCGGATGGCCGGAATCGCCACCACCGCCACCACCTCCGGCGACCATTCGCAGCGCACCACCCGCCAGCGGTGGGACGCGGCCCTGGCGGTCATGCACAGCCCGCCCACCAGGGACGGCACGACGTTGTCGGGGTGCCCCTCGATGTCGATCGCCAGCTCCAGGAGCTTCTCCTTGCTGAGGGCCTCACCCACCAGGGCATTGGCGCCCATCAGGCCGGCCACGATGGCCGTGGCGCTGCTGCCCAGGCCCCGGGCCGGCGGCACCGCCAGGCGCACCCGGGCCTCCAGCCCCACCGGCTCCTCGCCGGCCTCCTTCCACACCCGCTGGGCCGAGCGGTACACCAGGTTGTCGGGCCCGCCGCGCAGGTGGGAGCCTTCGCGGCCCTCGATGATCAGGTCGAAGCGCTGGCTGCCGCCCTCCACGCAGCGCAGCTCGAACACGTTGTCGAGCTCCAGCGCGGCGCCGAGGCAGTCGAACCCCGGACCCACATTGGCGGTGGTGGCCGGAACGTGAACGACGACCCCTTGGCCGACCCGGGGGCGCACCATGGCACTGGTTCTGCTGGCGCCAGTGTCTCAGCCCGCCGTGCCGAGCAGCATCCGCGCCCGGCAGGCGGCGCTGAATTCGCCGATGGCCGGGTCGATCACCGCCGTGATCGGCAGCGGTTCGAGAACCGTTCCCAGGCGCCCCTTGTCCAGGAAGGCCCGCCGGAACTGGGAGCTGCGCAGCTCCATCAGCAGTTTGCCAGCCGTGCCGCCGGCCAGCCAGATCCCGCCGCGACACAGTCCCGTGAGGGCGAGATCACCGGTGACACTGCCGTAGGCCTCCAGCCAGAGGTCGAGGGCCTCACGGGCCAGGGAATCCCCCAGGGCCGCCGCATCGGCCACCGCTGCCGGCAGGTCGCCGGTGCACTGTTGCAGGGGGTGTTCGCCGCCGGGGTGGCGCTCGCTGAGCAGCCAGCGGGCGACGTGGCCCAGGCCGGTGCCGCTCACCACCCGCTCCACCGACACCCGCTGGATCTCCAGATCGGTCGCCAGCCATTGCTTGAGCTGCCATTCCGCCGTGTTGCGGGGCGCGAACTCCGCGTGGGCAGCCTCGCTGGCCACCGCCATCAGCCCCGCCGGACCGGGTACGCCGAAGGCCACCCCCAGTCCGGTGCCGGCGCCGAGAATCAGCACCGGTTCTCCGTGGCAGGGGCTGCCCTGGCGGATCGAGGCCTGCTGGGCGGCGCCGAGGTGGTGCAGCCCGTACACCAGCACGGCGAAGTCGTTCACCAGCTCCACCGGGGCGATGCCGGTGGCCTCGCTCAACTCCCGCTCCCTGAGCTGCCAGGGCAGGTTGGTGAGCCGTGCCTCGCCCTTCTGCACCGGTCCGGCCACGGCGAAACAGGCGGCTGCGGGCAGTTCATCGGGTGCGGCCGTGTCACGGGCCTCCGCAAGGAAGGCCAGCACCATCGGAGCCAGGTCGGCCCAGTCCTCGGAGTTGTAGCGCCGGGAGCAGAGGGGCTCGAGCTGCTCCCCTCCGGCGCGGTAGAGGGCCAGCAGGGTCTTGGTGCCACCGATGTCGCCGGCCAGCAGGATGCTCATGGCTGAGCGGCGGACGGGCTGGCCAGCTCCAGCGCGGCGCTGCGCTCCCGGTTGGCCCGCTCTCCGGCTGCCACCAGCTCGGCCACGGGAATGGTGCCGAGATCGCCATCGCGGCGGCTGCGCAGGCTCACAGCACCGGTTTCGGCCTCGCGGGCGCCGATCACGGCCAGCAGCGGGATCTTCATCTGCTCGCCGTTGCGGATCAGCTTGCCCAGGCGATCGCCGCTGTGGTCGACGCTTGCCCGGACCCCGGCAGCGCTGAGCTGGCCCAGCACCCGCTCGGCGAAGGGCAGCACCTCGTCGGTGACCGGCAGCAGCCGCACCTGCTCCGGGGCCAGCCAGAAGGGGAAATCGCCGGCGTAGTTCTCGGTCATGATCCCGAAGAACCGCTCCAGGGAGCCGAAGATGGCGCGGTGGATCATGATCGGCCGCTGCCTGGAGCCATCGGCGGCCACGTACTCCAGCCCGAACCGCTCGGGCAGGTTGAAATCCAGCTGGATGGTGGAGCACTGCCACATCCGGCCGATCGCATCCTCGATCTTGAGGTCGATCTTGGGGCCGTAGAAGGCGCCGCCGCCCGCATCGACCGTGTAGGCCCAGCCCTTCCGGTTCAGGGCGTCCACCAGGCCGGCGGTGGCCAGTTGCCACACACTGTCCTCGCCGATCGACTTCTCGGGCCGGGTGGAGAGGTTGATCTCGTAGCTGCGGAAGTCGAAGGCCGAGAGGATCTCCTCGGTGAGGTCGAGGATGCGCAGGATCTCATCGGTGATCTGCCCGGGCAGGCAGAACACATGGGCGTCGTCCTGGGTGAAGCCCCGCACCCGCATCAGGCCGTGCATCACCCCCGGCCGCTCGTAGCGGTACACCGTGCCCAGCTCCGCCCAGCGGATCGGCAGTTCGCGGTAGGAGCGCAGCCGGCTGGCGTAGGTGAGCACGTGGAAGGGGCAGTTCATCGGCTTGAGCTGGAACTGCCGCTCGTCCACCTGCATCGGACCGAACATGCTCTCGCTGTAGAAATCGAGGTGGCCGGAGGTCTGCCAGAGGCCGAGGTCGGCCACATGGGGGGTGTACAGCAGCTCGTAGCCCGCAGCGAAGTGGGCCTGACGCCAGAAGTCCTCGATCAGCAGCCGCATGCGGGCGCCCCGGGGATGCCAGAACACCAGGCCGGCGCCGGCCTCGTCCTCGATCGAGAACAGATCCAGATCGGTCCCGAGGCGTCGGTGGTCGCGGCGCAGGGCCTCCGCCCGCCGGCGCTTGTGCTCCTCCAGCTGCTCGGCGGTCTCCCAGGCGGTGCCGTAGATGCGCTGCAGCTGGGCATTCTTCTCATCGCCGCGCCAGTAGGCGCCGGCCACGCTCTCCAGTTCGAAGGCCTTTGGATTGAGCTCGCCGGTGTTGGCCACGTGGGGGCCGGCGCAGAGGTCCCACCACTCGTCGCCAAGGGTGTAGAGGGTGATCGGCTCCTCGATCCCCGCCAGGATCTCGAGCTTGTAGGGTTCGTCCTGGGCGCGGATTCTGGCCTCGGCCTCGGCGCGGCTCACCTCGATGCGCTCGAGCGGCAGCTTTCTGTTGATGATCCTGATCATCTCCTTCCGGATGGCCTTGAGGTCGGCCTCGGTGAAGGGATCTGGACTGTCGAAGTCGTAGTAGAACCCGGTCTCCGTCCAGGGGCCGATGGTGACCCGGGTCCTGGGGAAGAGCTTCTGCACCGCCATCGCCATCACGTGGCTCATCGAGTGGCGGATGCGCAGCAGCTGCTCGCTCTCGCTCGTCCTGGGCAGGTGGATGGCGCTCCCGGCCGCCTCGGCTGAGCTGGACGCGGGCGCGGAAGCGGGCACGGGCAGGTGACGCTGGGTTAAAGGCTGATCCTACGCAGCGCTTCTAGGCTCATGAAATGAGCTCCGAACCGTCCTCCCGGGAGTCCGCAGCCGAACTGCTGGAGCATTTGCTGGGCTCCCTGCTCAGCGACTTCCGCTTCTGGTTCGAGCGTGGTGAGCTCCTGCTCGACCTCTGCCCCGACGCCGTGATGGCCGCCGCCGATCGTGAAGCCCTGCGCGCCGAGCTGCGCCTGGCTCGGCGCGAGCTGATCGCCGCCACCAGCCTGCGCCAGGCCACGCCGGCTCCCGTGGCCCTGGCCATGGACACCCTGGCGCCCTGGCACCAGCTGGTGATGCGGGTGTGGTCGCTGTCGGCCCGTCTGCGGCGCAGCGGCGTGGCGCTTCCCCAGCTCAGCTGGCCGGAGCCGCCGGCCTTCCCGGGGTTCTGAGGTCATGGCGGATTCCCTCTCCCGCAGGGGCGAGCGGCGCAGCCTCGGGCTCTCCTACCTGCTCTGGGCCCTGGGCCTGGCGGGCGTGTGCGGGCTGCAGCGCTTCTACAACCGCAAGCCCTTCAGCGGCACCCTCTATCTGCTCACCTTCGGCCTCTGCTACGTGGGCCAGCTGGTGGACCTCTGGCTGATGCCGGAGCTGGTGGAGCAGGCCAATGCCCTGCCGCTGCTGCGCTCAGCTTCAGCTCCCCTGTCGCTGGAGCGCCAGCTGCTCGAGCTGGCTCGCCGCAGCGGCGATGCCGGCTTCACCCTCAACGACGCCCTGCTGGCGCTGGAGCACGGCAGCGGGGTGGGCAGCGAGGCGGTGCGGGCCGAGATCCAGCATCTGCTGGAGGTGCAGCTGCTGGATGTGGGCAACGACAGCCGCGGCCGGGTGGTGTACCGGGAGCCCTGAAACCCGAGCACGACAGCTGGCGGCGCTCAGCCGGCGCCCTGGTGCCTCACCAGAGCGGAGCGGTAGAAGGCCAGCAGTTCCTCGCGGCTCTTGACCGGTTGGCCGTAGTGGCTGCCGCCATGGTGGGCCGGCAGCGAGGCCCACTCGGGCGCCAGCCTGGCCAGCACGTCGGCGCTGAGCCCCGCCCGGTCGAACAGCCGCAGGGCGCCCCGGCGCTCGATCAGGTGCAGGGCTGCCTGGTCCTGGTTGTGGGGCTCGAAGCTGCTCAGCCCCAGCTGCCGGGACACGGCCTCCCAGGTGGCAGGCAGGAACTGGTAGGCGCCGGCGGCTGCGCTGCTGTAGAGCCGCTGCACGGTGATCTCGGGATGGCGCTCCAGTCCCTCGAACAGCTCACCGCCGTAGAGCACGCGGTAACCGTCAGGACTGCCGTTCTTCCAGGTGCCTTCGGCAAAGCGCAGGGTGTCGAGCAGGGCCCTCCGCTCCGGTGTGAGCGTGTAGGGGGCTGGGTCCGCCCCGCGCACGGCCACGGCTTGCGGCGGCTGGGGCAACGCCCGCAGCGGCCTGGGGCTGGACACGGCGGTGGCGGGTCTGGGGATCGGCAGCACGGTGGCCATGGCGATGGCGACGACCGTGGAGGCGAACAGGCGGGGGCGGGTCAGGGGCGCTCGAATCGGGCTGCATGACCCTGCTGGCCGGAGGCGGGCTGCGGCCAGAGGGGTGGCTGAGGCCTTGACAGGAGCCGCTCAATGTGTATCGGATGCGACGTAACGAAATGCGTCGCATCCGGGACGGCTGCCGCGCCGGCGGGGCGGCTGGTCGCCTGCTGCAATGATCAGCGGCGCTGATCATTGCCCCTGTGTTGATTCAGGGCGCCTGGGATGGCTGGGGCTTGACAGGAAGAAATCCGAGGGCATCCCGCACCCGCTGCAGGGTGGCGCCGGCAACGGCGAGGGCCCGCTCGCGACCGTCAGCCAGCACGGCCTGCAGGGTGACCGGATCCGCGCGCAGCTCGTGGTAGCGCTCCTGAATCGGCCGCAGGGCCTCCACGGTGGCCTCGGCGAGCAGGGGCTTGAAGCGCCCCCAGCCCATCTCGGCGCACTCGGCGGCCACGGCGCTGCGGCCGCGACCCGAGAGCACCGCATAGAGCCCCAGCAGGTTGTCGGCTTCGGGCCGCTCGGGATTGCCGAACTCCAGACCCATGGTGGGGTCGGTGCGGGCGCGTTTGATCTTGCGGCTGATCAGCTCCGGTGGGTCGAGCAGGGCGATGCGGGAGCCCTCATTGGGATCGCTCTTGCTCATCTTGCTGGTGCCGTCGGTGAGGCTCATCACCCGGGCGCCTTCCGCCAGGATCATCGGCTCGGGCACCTTCAGCACCGGCACCGGCTCGCCGTCAGCGCCCAGGGGCGCGAAGCGGGCGTTGATGCGCTGCTGGGCGATGTCGCGGGCAAGCTCCAGATGCTGCTTCTGGTCTTCCCCCACCGGCACCCGGTCGGCGTCGTAGAGAAGGATGTCCGCGGCCATCAGCACCGGATAGTCGAGCAGCCCGGCCGACACCTGATCGCCCTGCTTGACGGCCTTCTCCTTGAACTGGATCATCCGCTCCAGCCAGTTGAGCGGCGTGACGCAGTTCAGCAGCCAGCACAGTTCGCTGTGGGCGGGCACCTGGCTCTGCACGAACACCGTCGCCTGGGCCGGGTCGATGCCGCAGGCCAGGTACAGGGCAGCCGTGGTGAGGGTGTCCTCGGCCAGGCGGGCCGGATCATGGGGCACCGTGACGGCGTGCAGATCCACCACACAGAAGAAGGTGTCGTGGTCGTGCTGCAGGTCCACCCAGTTGCGGATGGCCCCGAGCCAGTTGCCCAGATGCAGGGCGCCTGTGGGCTGAACGCCGGAGAGAACCCGGGGCCTGCTCATGGCGTCAGCCTGCGCCGGTGGTCTCGGTGGACTCCGCTGGGGTTTCCGTCACCGTGGCATCGCCGGGAGTGTCAGGCTCTGCGCCGGTGTCGGGCTCGGGGGTGGGTTCGGGCTCAGGGGCCGGTTCCGCCACCGCAGCCGGGCGCGCCGGCCGGGCGAAGGGATCGATGCGGGACTGGCGCTCCTGGCGCCCACCCCGTCCCCCGCCGCGGCCGCTCCGCTCAGCATCGCGGCCACCCTCTCGGCCACCTTCACGGCCACCCTCTCGGCGGGGGGCTGGCTGGTCCTGCTGCTGGGCCACCAGCTCGTCGAGCTTGCCCTCCTCCAGCAGCTGGGCGATGGTGCGCACCGAAAAGCCCAGCACGGCAACGGTGGAGCGCAGCCGGAAGGCCTCCTGAATGGTGCGGGCGGCACGCATCTCGTTGTCGCTGAGGCGGATGCGGAAGCCTCCGCCGTCGCGGTTGCCGGCATTGCGCCCGGCCTGGGGCGCTGGCGTGGGTGACTCGTCAGCCATGGCGGCAGGCGCTGGATCAGGCGCAAGTGTGCCGCATCGTCCGATGTCGGCAGGGCAGCCAGTGCAGTGCATGGCGCTCCTCCCCATCCGGTCGCCTGAGCACCAGCAGAGGCAGACGCCGGCTCTCCCCGCCGGACAGCCCGCGCCGGTAGTCACGCAGGAGCTGAAGGTAGTCGGCGAAGGTCCATCCGCAGGACTGCTGCTCCTGCTGCTGCCAGTGCCTGCGCTGGGCCCGCTGGCAGGCCTGGGCACCGAACTCCTGCCAGCAGACCAGCTGGGCACTCCAGGGGTCGCAGCCCTCCGCCAGGAGCTGGCGCCAGCGCATCAGTTCGGGCGCCTCGGCGCTCGTGTCCGCTGGCACGGCTTCGACCAGGGTGGACACCGTCACTGCCTGCAGGCGCAGCCAGGACCGCTCCAGCAGCACCACCGGCAGCGCTGCGTGCCAGCCCGGGGCCGCGTCCAGCTGATCGCGCCAACCCTGCAGGCGGTGGCACTGCTCTGGTGTCAGGGCTGACAGCAGCTCGGATGTGGGGCCGCTCAGGGCGGGCTCAGCCATGGCAGTGGTGCAGATCGGCGGTGGGCTGGCGGGCGGCATGGACCCGGTTCAAAGGCTATGGGCTTCAGCGCGTGCGTCTCGTGATCGTCCATACCCAAGGACGGCCTTGCGGGGATGGGGGCCTGATGCGCGGCGGCTGCGGGCGCCGGCTGTGCCTCCTGAGCTAAAGAAGCTCAGTTCACGCCAGTGCGTTGACCTCCCCGTCGTCACCGCCACCGCTGCCGTCGCCTCAGCGGTGTCCATCGCCCGCTGCCCTGCCCCTCGTGTCACTCCCGGGCACGGCGCGACCCTCCCTGACAGATCTGGTCTGGCGCCGGTTCTGGCCCCTGGCCGCCGCCACCACAGCCGGGGGCCTGGTGCTCGATGGGGTGGGACGTCTGGCCCATGGCCCGCTGCTGTCGGCGGCGGCCGCCGCCGCCGGCCTGGGCGCCCTGTGGTGGCTGCGGCCCGGCCGCGCCAGGGTGAGCGGCCCCGCTCCCGCCGACGTGAGCGGCTGGCTGGAGCGGCTGGAGAGTCTGGAGGCCCGCTTCCAGGCTCTGGAGCCCACGCCGGAGGCGGGTGCCGAGGAATCCGGCCCGGCCTGCCGCCGCCGGCAGCTGGAGCTCACCACGCTGCGCAGCCAGCTGGAGCGGGCCGGCCTGCACCTCGCCGTGGTGGGCCACCCCCCGCACGACCCTGCCTGGCGCGAGCACCTGGCGTCCGTGCTGCGGGGGCCGGAGCCGATCACACTGCACTGGGCCCGACCGCTGCCGGCCAGCAGCGACCGCTGGCACTGGCCCGAGCCCTTCGCCAGCTGCGACGCCCTGCTCTACTGCCTGTCCACCCCCCTGATGGCGGCCGATCTGCGCTGGCTGGAAGCCCTGCCCAGAGGCCAGCCCCTCTGGCTGCTGCTGAACCCCGGCAGCCGGGACGTCGGGCCCAGCGCCAGCGCCGAGCTGATCGGCCAGCTCAGCATGGAGCCGCCGCCGCCGCTGCTCTGCTGGAGCGAGGCGGCGGATCTGGCCCTCGCCCTGCAGCCCCTGGCCCGCCTCTGCGCCGCCGAGGCATCCCGCCTGCGTCGACAGCGGCAGATCCGCAGCCTCCAACGGCTGCACGGCCAGTGGCAGGGGGAACTGGAGCGCCTGCGGCGCAGCCGCTTCCAGGCCCTGCAGCAGCGCACACAGTGGCTGGTGGCCGCCGGGGTGGTGGCGGCACCGCTGCCGAGCCTCGATCTGCTCGTGCTGGCCGTGGCCAACGGTCTGATGGTGCGGGAGATGGCCCAGCTCTGGGACTGCCCCTGGAGCGGGGAGCAGCTGCGTGCCGTGGCCCTGGAGCTGGGCCGGGCGTCGCTGACCCTGGGGGTGGTGGAGTGGAGCAGCCAGGCCCTCGCCGGAGCGGTGAAGTGGCATGGAGCCACCTGGGTGCTGGGCAGTGCCGTCCAGGCCCTGAGCGCCGCCTACCTCACCCGGGTGGTGGGGCGCGCCATGGCCGACAGCCTGGCGCGCTCGGTGGGAGTGGCGGAACCGGATCTGCAGCGCATCCGCCGTGAGGCACCGTTGCTGGTGGCCCGGGCCGCCGACCGCGAGCGCATCGATTGGTCAGCCTTCCTGCGCCAGGGCCAGCAGTGGCTGGCGGAGCAGGCCCGCAACCGCCAGACGGGACTCAATCCTTCGCAACAATTCTCGTAACGATCCGCTAAGCGCTGGAACGTTTCTTTGCGAGTTCCCGACAAACGCGACGGTTTGCGTAGCGTTTTCAGGTCATCAGTCTGAATCGTGCAGTTCCCTGAATCGTCCGGTTCCGTGAATCGTCCGGTTCCGGCTGGTGCATCCGTTCTCATCCAGTCCAGCTCCTTCGGTTGATCCCGGTTCGGTTTCCGCCCGTGAGCTGATCGTTCATTCCTGAGGATTTCCCCATGACCACCGCTGTGCGCAGCGGCCGCTCCGGAAGCTGGGAAAGCTTCTGTCAGTGGATCACATCCACCAACAACCGCATCTATGTGGGTTGGTTCGGTGTGCTGATGATCCCCTGCCTGCTGGCGGCCACCATCTGCTTCATCGTGGCGTTCATCGCCGCTCCCCCCGTCGACATCGACGGCATCCGTGAGCCCGTTGCCGGCTCCTTCCTCTACGGCAACAACATCATCTCCGGCGCCGTTGTTCCTTCGAGCAACGCCATCGGTCTGCACTTCTACCCGATCTGGGAAGCCGCGTCCCTCGATGAGTGGCTCTACAACGGCGGACCCTATCAGCTGGTGGTGTTCCACTTCCTGATCGGCATCTCGGCCTACATGGGCCGCCAGTGGGAGCTCAGCTACCGCCTGGGCATGCGGCCCTGGATCTGCGTGGCCTACAGCGCACCCCTCTCGGCCGCCTTCGCGGTGTTCCTGATTTATCCCTTCGG
The DNA here is from genome assembly GCA_040883175.1 of Synechococcaceae cyanobacterium. Classification (GTDB taxonomy): domain Bacteria; phylum Cyanobacteriota; class Cyanobacteriia; order PCC-6307; family Cyanobiaceae; genus NIES-981. The sequence continues at coordinate 13,048 of JBFLKL010000175.1, forward strand.
CCAGGGAAGCTTCTCGGACGGCATGCCCCTGGGCATCTCCGGCACCTTCAACTTCATGCTGGTGTTCCAGGCCGAGCACAACATCCTGATGCACCCCTTCCACA
>JBFLKL010000176.1:0-2529 GCA_040883175.1 Synechococcaceae cyanobacterium
CCCGAGCAGCTGGCGGTGGCCCGGCGGCACCAGCAGCACCACGCCGAGCATTTCGGCTTCGCCAACGTAACGTTCCTGGAGGGCCGCATCGAGCTGCTCGAGCAGCTGCCCCTGGAGGCCGGCAGCTTCGATCTGGTGATCTCCAACTGCGTGGTGAACCTCTCGGCCGACAAGCTGGCCGTGCTCAAGGGGGTGCGGCGTCTGCTCAGGAGCGGCGGCGAGTTCTTCTTCGCCGACGTCTATGCCGACCGGCGGGTGCCCGAGGCGCTGCGCCACGATCCGGTGCTCTACGGCGAATGCCTCAGCGGCGCCCTCTACTGGAACGACTTCCTGCGCCTGGCCCGCCAGGCCGGCTTCGCCGATCCCCGCCTGGTCAGTGACCGGCCCCTGGAGATCACCGATCCCGAGCTGGCCGCCCGCACCGGCGCCATCCGCTTCTTCTCCGCCACCTACCGGCTGTTCCACCTCCCCGAGCTGGAGGATGCCTGCGAGGACCACGGCCAGGCGGTGATCTACCGCGGCACCATCGCCGAACACCCCCACGCCCTGCCCTTCGACAAGCACCACTGGATCGAAACGGGAAAGGTGTTTCCGGTGTGCGGCAATACCTTCCGCATGCTCGAAGGCAGCCGGCTGGCACCCCACTTCAGCTTCATCGGCGATTTCAGCCGCCATTACGGCCTGTTCGAGGGCTGCGGCACGGCCCTGCCGTTTGGCGGGCCCGAGGCCACAGCCGTTGCCGGAACCGCTGCCTCCTCCGCGGCAACCACGTCCGCGACGAGCGGCTCCTGCTGCTGAAGCGCTGCCCCGTCCGATCAGCCCCTGGCTCCCTCCAGGTACGCGGCGCTGATCGGTGAGCGGGGCGAGGCGAACACCGTATCGGCGCTGCCCTGCTCCTCCAGATAGCCCACGCCGTCCCGGTTCCAGAACACGGCCACGTCGTCGGCCAGACGGCGGGCCTGGGCCAGGTTGTGGGTCACGATCAGGATCGTGACGCTGCCCCGCAGCGACGCCACCAGCTCTTCCACCACGGCACTGGCGAGCGGATCGAGGGCGCTGCAGGGTTCATCGAGCAGCAGCACCTCCGGCTCCAGCACCAGGGCCCGGGCCAGGCAGAGGCGCTGCTGCTGCCCCCCCGACAGCTCGCTGGACGGCCGGCCCAGCCGATCCTTCACCTCCTCCCACAGGCCCACCCGCTGCAGGGCCCGCCGGGCGGCGTCCTGGCGGTCGGCGCGGCGGGCCATGCCGTGGTGGCGCAGGGGAAAGGTGAGGTTGCGGCCGATCGAGAGCGGCAGGGGATTGGGCCGTTGCACGATCAGGCCGACGCGGCGGCGCAGGGCGAGCACGTCGGTCCCAGGGCGCAGGATCTCCTGGCCGTCGAGCCGGATGCTGCCCCGCAGCTCACAGGCGGGGTTGAGGTCGTGCAGGCGGTTGAAGCAGGCCAGCACGGTGCTCTTGCCGCAGCCCGAAGGCCCCACGATCGCCAGGATCCGCCCCCGCCGGGCCTGGAGACCCACCCCGCTCACGGCCGGCCGGCCGCCGTAGCGCACCGACAGGTCGCGCGCTTCCAGGCAGATCTCCGGGTCGGTCATGGTCAGAGGGCGGCGGAGTCAAGGGAGCCCAGCCAGCGCCGGGCCGCCCAGCCGGTGAACGCGTTGATCAGCAGCACCAGGGTCACCAGCACCAGGGCTGTGGCCGCAGCCTGGGAGGCACCGCCCGGCACGTTCATGGCCAGATCGAAGATGTGCACCGACAGGGCCCGGCCAGAGTCGAGCAGGGAGTCGGGCAGCCGGTCGACATAGCCGCTGGTGAACAGCAGGGCGGCGGTTTCGGCCAGGGCGCGGCCGATGCCCAGCACCAAACCCACCGCCAGGCCGGGCGCGGCGGCCGGCAGCACGATGTGCAGCAGCGACACCCGCTGGGGCAGGCCGAGGGCGGCGGCGGCCACCCGGTGCTCGGCCGGCACGGCGCGCAGGGCCGTTTCCATGCTGCGGATCAGGAGCGGCAGCACCATGCAGGCCAGGGTGAGCCCGCCCGCGAGGATCGAGAAGCCCAGCCCCAGGGTGATGCTGAAGAAGGCATTGCCGAACAGACCGAACACGATCGACGGCACCCCGGCGAGGGTGTCGAGCGAGTAGCGCACCAGCGGCCCGAAGCCCCGGTGCCCGCGCTGGAACTCGGCCAGGAACAGGGCCGTGGCCAGGCCGATCGGCACGCTCACCGCCAGGCACACGCCCAGGATCAGCAGGGTGGAGATCAGGATCGGCCGGATGCCGCCGCTGCGGCCGGCGTCACAGGGCAGCTCAACGAGGAAGGTCCAGCTCAGCCGCGGCAGGCCCTGCCGCAGCAGGTCGGCCACGATCCAGCCGATCATTCCCACCACCAGCAGGGCCACCAGCCAGGCCAGCAGGGCCAGGGCCGTGTCGATCGCCCGGTCGAAGCGGGCAGCGCCACACCTAGCCATGGCCGGGGCTACTCCGAAGACCGGCCGCCAGGGCCATCACCACCGCCACCACGCCCATCAGGGCC
>JBFLKL010000177.1:0-4667 GCA_040883175.1 Synechococcaceae cyanobacterium
CGAGGCCGGCCTGGCTGCAGGCCGGGAGCACCGCGACCGGGTGAGCGCCGCTGGGTTCCTCGCCGATGCCCGTGCCGCCATCACCTGGCTCCAGGCCCAGCCAGGGCTGGACAGGCCCGTGGGCTGCGTGGGCTTCTGCTTCGGCGGCCACCTGGCGCTGCTGGCGGCCACCCTGCCGCAGGTGGCCGCCACCTGCGACGCCTACGGCGCCCGGGTGTCGCGTTTCCGCCCCGGCGGCGGGGAGCCCACCCTGGCGGTGGTGCCGGAGATCCCGGGCCATCTCCTCTGCCTGGCCGGCGATCAGGACCCGCTGATGCCCGCCGGGGAACTGGCGGCCATCAAGGCGGCCCTGGCCGCTGACGCCGCCCGGCGGCCAGAGCTGGAGCGCCGGCTGGTGGTGGCGCCGGGTGCCGGCCATGGTTTTTTCTGCGACGCCAGGGCCGATCACCACCCCCAGGCTGCGGCCCGGGGATGGCAGGAGATCCTGGAGCTGTTCGGCCGCCGCCTCTGATTCAGGTCAGTGCAGAACCCGCGCTCAGGCCTCGCAGCTCAGGCCTCGGCCCCGCTGGGGGCAGCGGCCGGTGCGGCAGCCGGGGCTGACGCGTCGGGTTTGACGCCCTGCGGCTTGCTGCGGGTGACGCCCTTGTTGCCGCCACCACCACCACTGCCACCAGCGGCGGCGGCCTTGGCCGCAGCGGTCTTGCGCGGGCTGAGGAACATGATCATGTTGCGACCCTCGCGCTTGGGGGGCTGCTGGATCTCGGCCGCCTCCTCCAGGTCCTTGGCCATGCGCTTGAGCAGCACTTCCGCCAGGGCCGTGTGCTGAATCTCCCGACCCCGGAAGATCACGGTGCATTTCACCTTGTCGCCGGCCTTGAGGAAACGGGTGGCCTGCCCGATGCGTACGTCGTAGTCATGCTGGTCGATCTTGTAGCGCATCTTCACCTCTTTGACCTCGGTCTGATGCGACTTCTTCTTGGCCTCCTTGGCCTTTTTCTCCTGCTCGAACTTGTATTTGCCGTAGTCCATGATCCGGCAGACCGGCGGATCGGCCTTCTCGCTCACCAGCACCAGATCGAGCTCGCGATCACTGGCCACGCTCAGGGCTTCCGCGCGGGAGATCACGCCGAGTTGACTGCCGTCGAAATCAACCACCCGCAGCTGGGGATAGTTGATGCGTTCGTTGATGTTGGGCAGCTCCCGCACGGGAGCACGACGGTCAAAACGGGGACGAGGAGGCATTCAGGCGGTGGTTGGAGTCGGAGGAGTGGATGTCTGCCTGCACACTAGACGCCCCTCGATCTCCCGCAACGCCTGCCGCCGTTGCCCGTCGGTGTCGGCGGCGCTGAGCCACAGCGGTTGGTGCTGGCGGCGGAACCAGGTGCGCTGGCGCTTCGCGAACTGCCGCGTGCGCCGGCTGGTGAGGGCAATGGCGGCGCTCCGCTCCAGCTCTCCGGCCAGCAGTCTGCGGGCCTCGCCGTAGCCGATCGTGTCCAGCAGGGGCAGCGCGGCGCCGTACCGCTCGATCAGGGTCCGGGTCTCCTCCACCAGTCCCCCGTCGTAGAGGGCCTGGGTGCGGCTGTCGATGCGGTCCCTGAGGTCGGGCGGATCCAGGCCCAGTTCCAGCAGCCGCCAGGGCGGCGCCTCGCTCCCCTGCTGGCCCGACAGCGGGCGGCCGGTGGCATAGAGCACCTCCAGGGCGCGCTGGGTGCGCACGGCGTCGGCGGCGGCGATGCGGGCGGCGGCCACGGGGTCGGCGCCGCGCAGCAGCTGGTGGCAGAACGGCTGGCCCAGGGCCTCCAGCTGGCGGCGCAGGGCGGGCTGGGGCGGCACCGCCGGTGGCCGCAGGCCCCGGCTGAGGGCCTTGAGATACAGCCCGCTTCCCCCCGCCAGCAGGGCCATCGGCGGCCCGCTGCGGGGGCGGGCCAGTTCGGCGGCGACCGACGCCCGGCCCTGGCCGCAGACGTCGTGCAGGCTGATGTGGGGGTCGGGCACGCCCAGATCCAGCAGCCCGTGGCGGGCGGCGGCCTGCTGGGCGGCGCTGGGCTTGGCGGTGCCCACGTCCATGCCCCGGTAGAGCTGGCGTGAGTCCACGTTCAGCACCGCCAGATCAAGGGCCCGGGCCAGGGCGATGGCCAGATCCGTCTTGCCGCTGGCCGTGGGGCCCAGCAGCACGATCACCAGGGGTTGCCCGCAGCCCATCGCCCCAGCCTGGCAGGCCTGCCGGCCGCACAGGCGACCCTGGCCGTCGGTGGTAGATTCCCCTTCTGAGAAGGGATCTCGCCGAGAACGGCCGCCGGTTCCATGCCAGATCCCCGGGGAACCCCTTCCGCATGAGCGAAGCCACGAAGGTTCAGAACGACTACGGAGCCGAACAGATCCAGGTGCTCGAGGGCCTGGAGCCGGTGCGCAAGCGCCCCGGCATGTACATCGGCTCCACCGGGCCCCGGGGCCTGCACCACCTGGTCTACGAGGTGGTGGACAACTCCGTGGACGAGGCCCTGGCGGGGCACTGCGACCAGATCCTGGTGGTGCTCCACACGGACGGCTCCTGCTCGGTCACCGACAACGGCCGCGGCATCCCCACCGACGTCCACCCGCGCACCGGCCGCAGCGCCCTGGAAACGGTGCTCACCGTGCTCCACGCCGGCGGCAAGTTCGGCTCCGGGGGCTACAAGGTGTCCGGCGGCCTGCACGGCGTGGGCGTGTCGGTGGTCAACGCCCTCTCGGAATGGGTCGAGGTCACCGTGCACCGCGACGGCCAGGAGCACCGCCAGCGCTTCGAGCGTGGCCAGCCCATCGGCACCCTCAGCTCCATCCCCGCGGCGGCGGCCGAGCGGGATCACACCGGCACCGCGGTGCGCTTCCTGCCCGACATTCAGATCTTCAGCGGTGGCATCGAGTTCGATTACTCCACCCTGGCCGCCCGTCTGCGGGAGCTGGCTTATCTCAATGGTGGGGTGCGGATCGTGTTCCGCGATGAGCGCCCCGCCGCCCGCAGCGAGGCCAGTGAGCCTCACGAAGAAATCTATTTCTATGAGGGCGGCATCAAGGAATATGTCGCCTACATGAATGCGGAGAAGGATCCGCTGCACCGCGACATCATCTACGTCAACGCCACCAAGGACGGCGTGCAGGTGGAGGCAGCCCTGCAGTGGTGCGTTGACGCCTACTCCGACAGCATCCTGGGCTTCGCCAACAACATCCGCACCGTCGATGGCGGTACCCACATCGAGGGTCTCAAGACGGTGCTCACCCGCACCTTGAACGCCTTCGCCAAGAAGCGCGGCAAGCGCAAGGACGCCGACGCCAACCTGGCCGGTGAGAACATCCGAGAGGGCCTCACCGCCGTGCTGTCGGTGAAGGTGCCGGAGCCGGAATTCGAAGGGCAGACCAAGACCAAGCTCGGCAACACCGAGGTGCGCGGCATCGTCGACACCCTGGTGGGTGAGGCACTGGCGGAATTCCTGGAATTCAACCCCTCGGTGATCGACCTGATCCTGGAGAAGGCGATCCAGGCCTTCAACGCCGCCGAAGCGGCCCGCCGCGCCCGCGAACTGGTGCGCCGCAAGAGTGTGCTCGAGAGCTCCACCCTGCCCGGCAAGCTGGCCGACTGTTCCTCGCGGGATCCCTCCGAGTCGGAGATCTACATCGTGGAGGGCGACTCGGCCGGAGGTTCGGCCAAGCAGGGCCGTGATCGTCGCTTTCAGGCGATTCTGCCGCTGCGGGGCAAGATCCTCAACATCGAGAAGACCGATGACGCCAAGATCTACAAGAACTCCGAGATCCAGGCTCTGATCACGGCCCTCGGCCTGGGTATCAAGGGGGAGGACTTCGACGAGAAGAATCTCCGCTATCATCGCATCGTGATCATGACCGACGCCGATGTGGACGGCGCCCACATCCGCACGCTGCTGCTCACCTTCTTCTACCGCTATCAGAAGGCTCTCGTCGAGGGCGGCTACATCCATATCGCCTGCCCTCCTCTTTACAAGGTGGAGCGCGGCAAGAATCACACCTACTGCTACAACGAGGGCGAGCTCAGGAAAACGGTTGAGTCATTTGGCGAGAAGGCCAATTACACGATTCAGCGTTTCAAGGGTCTGGGCGAAATGATGCCCCAGCAGTTGTGGGAAACCACCATGGATCCCACCACGCGCACGATGAAGCGGGTGGAGATCGAGGATGCCCTGGAGGCCGACCGCATCTTCACGATCCTGATGGGCGACAAGGTTGCTCCCCGGCGTGAATTCATCGAGGCCCACAGCGCCGAGCTCGACCTGGCCCAGCTCGACATCTGATGCCCATCCCTGCCGTCCGCGTGACGCCCTCCACCTGGCGCGTGGCGGCCCTGCTCGGGTTTGCCCTGGTGGCGCCTGCCGGCCTGCCCGCCGGCGGTGCCGACTGGCGCCTGCCGGAACTGCGCCGCCGCCAGAGCAGCCGTGAGCCGCTGTTGTCGGTGGTGCCCCAGGTGCTGCGCTGTGCGCCGCGCCACCAGGCCCCCGCGATCAGCCGCACCGAAGCCGGCGTGCCCCTGCGGGTGATGCGCCGCTGGGTGCAGCCCGGCGGTGAGCGCTGGCTGCAGGTGGAACTGCCCACCGCCGCCGGGCTGCGGCGGGGCTGGCTGGCCGGCTGAGCTCAGCCGGCCAGCGCCGCTTCGATCGCCC
>JBFLKL010000178.1:0-4412 GCA_040883175.1 Synechococcaceae cyanobacterium
AGAGGGCCTCACTCTGCTCGCGCAGGGCCCGGCGCACGTCGCTGCGCGCCACGGCGGCGAAGAACTCCTCCCGGCCGGCCAGGCCGGAGCTGAACGGCGCCGTGCCGTTGCCGTTGAACAGCCGCGCCGGATCGGGATTCCAGCGCGGCTGGCACACGCCGCTCTCGCGGGTGTCGGTGTCGATCCAGATGTGGAGGCCATAGCCGTCGGGCTGGCTCACCACCGCCAGGCCGTCGTGGGGGGTGCGCCGCTGCAGCGGGTAGATGGCCCAGCTGGGGTGGCGATGGGCCGGCACGCAGCCACCCGCCAGCAGCGCGGCCGCCGCCAGGGCTCCGGCCGGTGCCATCCGCGACGATCCCCGGCGGTTCCGGCGGGGTGAGATCCCTAACTTGGCGGCAGGCATTGCTTGCGGAACGGCCCCATGGCGCTGACGCCCTCCACCATGCTTCCCCTCGGAACGGCGCTGCCGTTCGCGGCGATCAGCGCGGAGCTGGCGGCCGGGCACGCCCGCCAGGTGAGCGGTGAGCCCCTGCGGCTCGAGGCCCTCGGCCGGCGGCCCCTGCTGGTGCTGTTTCTCTGCGCCCACTGCCCGTTCGTGAAGCACGTGGAGCCGGAGATCACCCGCCTGCAGCACGATGTCGCCACCCCCGGCGCCGAGGCCTGCGAAGCGCCGCTGGCGCTGCTGGCGATCTCCAGCAACAGCACCATCACCCACCCCCAGGACGGCCCCGAGGGCCTGCGGGCCCAGGCCCAGCGGCACGGCTGGCGCTTTCCGTACCTGTTCGACGAAGGCCAGCGGCTGGCCCGCGCCTTCCGCGCCGCCTGCACCCCTGATCCCTTCCTGTTCGCCCCCGCCGCCGACGGCGAGCTGCGCCTGGTGTACCGGGGCCAGTTCGACGCCAGCCGCCCCGGCAACGCCGAACCCCTCGATGGTCGTGACATCCGCGCCGCCCTTCGGGCGGTGCTGGCCGGTGAGCCGGTGGCGGCGGAGCAGACACCGGCGATCGGCTGCAACATCAAGTGGCATCCAGGTGAGGAACCGGAATGGGCTCGCTGATCCCCATCGGACTCGCCGCTTAAGGTTTGCTGCATGACTGTGCCTCCCTTCAGCCTGGGCGAGCAGATCCAGGAGCTCGGCGATGCCCTCGATCAGGCGGTGCTGGAGGTGCTGCGCAGCGGCCAGTACATCGGCGGGGCCGTCACCGCAGACTTCGAGCGCGACTTCGCCGCCCACCACGGCGTACCCCACGCCGTGGGCTGCAACAGCGGCACCGACGCCCTGGTGCTCGCCCTGCGGGGGCTGGGTATCGGCCCCGGCGATGAGGTGATCACCTCCTCCTTCAGCTTCTTCGCCACCGCCGAGGCGATCAGCGCCGTGGGCGCCACCCCGGTGTTCGTGGATGTGGAGGAGGGCAGCTACCTGATCGACCTGGCGCAGCTGGAGGCGGCGATCACACCCGCCACCCGTGCCCTGATGCCGGTTCACCTGTTCGGCCGGCCGGTGGACATGGAGCGGGTGTGCGCCATCGCCGGGCGCCATGGCCTGCACGTGATCGAGGACTGCGCCCAGGCCACCGGTGCCCGCTGGGCGGGCCGGCCGGTGGGCAGCTGGGGCGATGCCGGCTGCTTCAGCTTCTTCCCCACCAAGAACCTCGGCGGCGCCGGCGACGGCGGCGCCGTCACCTGCCGCGATCCCGAGCTCGCCCAGCGCGTGCGTGAGCTGGCGGTGCACGGCATGCCGCGCCGCTACCTGCACACCGCCCTCGGCTACAACAGCCGCCTCGATGCCATCCAGGCCGCGGTGCTGGCGGTGAAGCTGCCGCACCTGGAACGCTGGCTGGAGGCCCGTGCCCAGGTGGCCGCCCGCTACGGCTCCCAGCTCGCCGGGCTGGGCGGCATCCATCTGCCCAATCCCGGTCCGCAGGGTCACAGCTGGAACCAGTACGTGCTGCGGGTGGCGTCCTGCCCCGCCGCCGCCCCCCGCGAGCCCCAAGCCCCCGGCAGCTGCCGCGACTGGCTCAAGCAGCAGCTGCAGGACGCCGGGGTGAACACGATCATCTACTACCCGATCCCGATCCACCGCCAGCCCGCCTACGCCGACCTGGGTTACGGCCCGGGTTCCCTGCCGGTCACGGAACGCCTCTGCGACGAGGTGCTCAGCCTGCCGATCTTCCCGGAGCTCGGTGAGGCTCGCCAGCAACGGGTGATCGAGGTTCTGCACAGCCTGGTGGGCGCCGAGCAGCCCCTGGCGGCCTGATCCCTACCCCCGGATGCCGGCGTACAGCGCCTTGAAGCGGGCCTGCTGGGTCTTGTGGTTCACCAGCGGTGCCGGGTAGCCGCGCCGTTCCAGCGGCGGGATCTCACCACGGATCAGGTCGGCCGTGGCCACATGGCGCAGCTCCGGCAGCCAGGTGCGGATGTAGGTGGCATCGGCATCGAACCTGGCCGCCTGGGTGGCTGGGTTGAAGATCCGCAGGGGCTTGGGATCCATGCCGCTGCTGGCGCTCCACTGCCAGCCGCCGTTGTTGGCGGCCAGGTCGCCATCCACCAGCCGCGCCATGAACACGGCCTCGCCCCAGCGCCAGTCGCAGATCAGATCCTTCACCAGGAAGGAGGCCACGATCATGCGGCAGCGGTTGTGCATCCAGCCGCTGGCATTGAGCTGGCGCATCGCCGCGTCGATGATCGGCATGCCGGTGAGCCCCTCGCGCCAGGCTTCGAACCACTCCGGGTCGTTCTGCCACGGAAAGGTGCGCCACTGGGGCCGGTAGGGCCCCTCGGCCAGCTCGGGGACGTGAAACAGCGCCTGCTGGTAGAACTCCCGCCAGGCCAGCTCCTGTTCCCACACCTGAATCGACGCCAGGGCCTCCTCGGCTCCCCCCAGTGCGGCCACCGTGTCCCGGGCCTGCTGGGCTGCCGCCCAGGCCTGGCGGGGGCTGAGGGTGCCGAACTTCAGTGCCGCGCTCAGGCCCGAGGTGCCGGGCTGAGCTGGCAGGTCGCGGCCCTCCCCGTAGCTCAGCAGCGGGGCCTTGCGGGCGCCTCCGCCGATGCCCGCGCAGAAGGCCGCGAGCTGTTCGCGCGCCGCCGTTTCGCCGGGGCGGCAGGGGCAGAGCCCGGCGCCCGCAAAGCCATGCGCCAGGCAGCCCGGTCTGCCCGTGCCGCGTCCTGGCCCCAGGCTCACCAGCGGCAGCGCTGCCAGCGCGTCCGGATCGCAATCGATCAGCGACTTCGGGGCCGGCACTGGCTCCAGGCCTCCCGAGGCGGCCGATCCGAGGGCGCCCAGCGCCTCCACCCGGCGGCGCCAGCTGCGCCAGTAGGGCCCGTACACCCGGTAGGGCTCGCCGGCCCCGGTGCGCAGCGCCTCGGGCTCCACCAGCAGCTGGTCCCAGCCCGCCAGCACCCGGCGGCCATCGGCCTGCAGCGCCCGCGCCACCCGCCGGTCGCGCTCGCGTCCATAGGGCTCCACGTCGCGGTTCCAGGCCACCACCTCGGCCGCCAGGGCCGCGGCCAGCCGCGGCAGCAGCAGCTCCGGATCGCCCTGCAGCACCAGCAACCGGCTGCCGGCAGCCCGCCAGGCCCCGGCCAGCTCCCGGAGGCTTTCGCCCAGAAACCACAGCCGCGCCGGTGCCACCGCCGGCAGTTCCCCCGGGATCGCCGCTGGCCCCGCTGAAGCCGCCCTCGCCTCCAGGATCGCCGGATCGAGCACGAACACGCCGGTCAGCGCCGGTGTGGCGCCGGCCGCCGCCGCCAGCCCCAGGTTGTCGGCCAGGCGCAGGTCGCGGCGGTGCCAGAACAGCCAGCGCGGTGGAGTCATGGGGGAGGGAGGGACGTCGGCGGGGACTGCTTCAGAGAGCGAGAACCTGCTTGGCCCGCAGCCAGGCGGTCACGCTCTTGCCATCGAGGTATTCATCGCCGCTGGCCAGGGCCGCGTCCAGCTCATCCGGCGCCATCAGCAGCACCTCCAGGTCCTCGTCGTCGTCGCCGGCGGGCGGCTGGGCCAGGGGGCTGAGCTCGCGGGCCAGGAACAGGTGGATCACCTCGTCCGAGTAGCCCGGGCACGGCAGCATCGCCCCCAGCGGATCCCAGCGCTCCGCGCGGTAGCCCGCCTCCTCCTGCAGCTCCCGCCGCATCGTGCTCAGCGGTGTCTCGCCGGGATCGAGGGTGCCGGCGGGAAACTCCAGCAGTCGGGTGGCCACCGCGAAGCGGTACTGGCGCAGGATCACCACCCGGCCGTCAGCGAGCACCGGCACCGCCAGGGAGGCGCCCGGGTGGCGGATCACCCCGAAGCTGCCCTCCACGCCCATCGGCAGCTCCACCCGGTTCACCTCGAAGCGGATCTTGCGCGCATCCAGCGCGGCGCTGGTCTCCAGGTGGCGCGCGGGCTCGGGGGGCGGCAGGGGCGCCATGGGGGC
>JBFLKL010000179.1:0-5461 GCA_040883175.1 Synechococcaceae cyanobacterium
CCTGAGGAAAGCCTGGTTGTCGAGCCGACCTGGATCGCAGTCGTAGAGCTCGAGGATGCAGTGTTTCCCAACCGTGTCGCCGTTCGCGGGCGGGGGGCAGGCCGCGGGGGCCGTGCTGGCAGCGCCGCTCCATCCCGGGTTGGGGTGGAGGCAGGGCAGGCTCTGGGGCATCGATGGGGGGCCGATGGGGCGGCTCACCTTACGTGCCGAATGCCGCCGCCGGCGGCTCCTCCCCCTGCAATCGCCCGGCCTGCATCCTCACCACCTGGCAGTGCCGGCGCCAGCCGCCGCTGAAGGCCTGAAGATGGGTGGCGCTCACCAGGCACTGGTGGCCCTCGCCAACGGCCGCCAGCAGGAGCTGCTGGCGGGCCGGATCCAGCTCCGCCAGCACATCGTCAAGCAGCAGCAGAGGCGGTGTGCCGACCACGCTGCGCACCAGCTCCAGTTCGGCAAGCTTCAGGGCCAGTACCAGCGTGCGCTGCTGGCCGGCGGAGCCATAGCGCCGGGCAGGGCACTCTTCCAGCAGCATCTCCACCTCGTCGCGATGGGGACCTACTCCGCACTGGCCAAGGCGCAGTTCCTCCGCCCGCTGCCCGGCCAGCTGCCCGGCGAGGGCCTGCCGCCAGGACTCCTCGGCTTCCTCCCCCGGCAGCTCGGTGCCGCTGCGGTAGCCCAGTCTCAGCCGTTCCCGGCCGCCGCTGAGACGATGCTGCCAACTGGCGGCCAGGGGCTCCAGACGCCGCAGAGCGCGATGTCGACGCCGGTGCAGGCGGGTTCCCACCAGGGCCATCTGCTGGTCGAAGGCATCGAGAAGCGGTCCCGGATCCCCGCCGCCAAGGCCACGGCGCAGCAGCTGCGCGCGCTGCCGCAACAGCCGTGCGTACCGGCTGAGCAGCTCGCTGTAGAGGGGCTCGAGCTGCAGCACCACCCGGTCGAGCCACTGGCGGCGGAGGGCCGGTTCCCCCCGGACCAGATCCAGATCGAGGGCGCTGAAGCCCACACAGCGCAGCGATCCGAGCAGATCCTGCTGCCGCTCCAGGGGTTTGCCGTTGCGGCTCGCCTGCCTTCCCCCCTGGCGCCGCAGGTCCAGCCGCAGCCGGTCGCCGTCAGCCGTGAGGCCGCGCAGCACGGCGACCGGCTGGCCCTGGCGGATCAGATCCCTGTCGCTGGCGCTGCGGTGGGACCGCAGGCTGCCCAGCAGCTCCACCGCCTCCAGCAGATTGGACTTGCCTTCCCCATTGGCTCCCACCACGAGCAGCCGCGGGGCATCGAGCACCAGCTCCAGCCGCTCGATGTTGCGGTACTGGCTCAGCTCCAGGCGGTGCAGCCGAATGGATCCCAGGCAGCCAGCGGCTAAGCTAATTCGACCGCGAACAGGCCCCCGTGGGGTTCCGGCCTGGATTCCCTGTGGATTCCCTGTCCTCCCCCCGTGGCATGGTCAGTACTCCACGCCGTTCGCGATCCGTGCACACGGGCATGTAGCTCAGTTGGATAGAGCGTCAGATTCCGGTTCTGAATGTCGGGGGTTCGAGTCCCTCCATGCTCGTTGACTTCCTCGCCCCCTGCTCCGGCAGGGGGATTTTTTCTGATCACGCCGGCGGTGCTGACGATGCCTGCCGGGCAGCCCCCGTGACTCAGAGTTGCAGACCCATGGCCCGGATCCCACCGGGATCCACCACGAATCCCTGGCGCTGCAGGGCCGCCACGGCCTGGGGCGGTGCCGAAAGGGAGATGCTGCAGCCGGGCAGCTCGCGACGCAGCTTGGCCAGCGCCCCCTGCACCAGGGCCAGCAGCAGCTCAGGCTGAGCCGGATCGCCGGCATCCGCCCACAGGTCCCAGAGATTGGCGTTGAGGGCCAGGTCACTGGTGGCCCGCACGAAGCCCACCACCTGCTCCTCCCGGTTGTGGATGTGCAGATGCCAGAGGCTGCGCTCCAGCACCCGGCGCCAGCGTTCCTCACCGCGGGCCCGCTCGCCGGTCTGGAGCAGCAGACCATCCAGGGCCTGGAGATCCGGAACACCTTCGCTCACCAGCCTGTACCCCTCCCGCAGCCGTGGTGCCGGTGGATGGTTGCGGAATGGCAGTAACAGGGAGCCCAGAGTGACCTCGTGCGGTGATCAGCCGGTGTTGCGCATGCCGGCGGCGATGCCGTTGATGGTGAGCAGGGCACCGCGCAGCAGTTCGCTGCGGCTGTAGGTGCGTTCGTCCTGGCGAGGGCCGGCGGCCTCGCTCATCGGTGGCTGCCTGCTCTGATCCCGCAGCCGGCGCAGCAGGGCCACCTGAAGGAAGCCCAGGGGCACGATCGTGCGGTTCCGCAGGTCCACCGAGAGCTGCAGGGCCGGGTCGCCGTCCAGCAGTCGCCGCCGCCCCGTGATCCTGAGCACCAGGTCGCGGGTGAGGGCGAATTCGCCGGCGATGGTCGCGAAGATCCGCTCGAAGGATTCCCGGTCCTCGCTGCGGCCCAGGTCCTGCACGTAGTGATGGGCCAGCTCCATGTCCACCTTGGAGAGGGTCATCTCCACCTTGGACATGAGCATGCGGAAGAACGGCCAGCGCTGATGCAGCAGCCGCAGCAGATCGATCTGCTCCGGATCGCGCTCAAGTTCCTCCTGCAGGGCCCTGCCCACGCCATACCAGCTGGGCAGCAGGAAGCGGCTCTGGGTCCAGCCGAACACCCAGGGGATCGCCCGCAGACTGGAGAGGTCCTTGGCGCCACTCTTGCGTCGGGCGGGGCGGCTGGAGATCTGCAGCTTGCTGATCTCCTCGATCGGGGTGCACTGCTGGAAGAAGGCCACAAGATCGGGGTTGTCGTGCACCAGCGCCCGGTAGACCTCGCGGGAGCGGGTGGCCAGCCGGCCCATGAGCTCGTTCCAGCTGGGTGTGTCGTCCACGGGCGTGCTCACCAGGCTGTTCTGGATCACGGCGGTGGTGACGGTTTCCAGGTTGTAGAGGGCCAGCTCCGGCAGGGAGTACTTGGAGGCCAGCACTTCCCCCTGCTCCGTGATCTTGATGCGCCCTCCCAGGGTGCCGTTGGGCTGGGCCAGGATCGCCTGGTAGGCCGGTCCGCCGCCGCGGCCCACGGAGCCGCCGCGGCCGTGGAAGATGCGCAGCGCCAGTCCGTGGCGTGTGGCCAGGTGCTGGAGGCCGATCTGTGCCTTGTGGATCTCCCAGTTGCTGGAGAGGAAGCCGGAGTCCTTGTTGCTGTCGGAGTAGCCGAGCATGACCTCCTGCAGGGGGGGCGTGCCCTCCGGCCCTCCCAGAAGCTGGCGGTACACGGGCTGACGGAACAGTTCCTCCATCACCGCCGGTGCCCGCTGGAGATCCTCCACCGTCTCGAACAACGGCACCACCAGCAGGGAGGAGTGCTGGGTCACCGGATCCACAAGCCCCGCCTCCTTGGCGAGGAGCAGCACCTCGAGCAGATCCGACACCGTGTGACTCATGGAGATCACATAGGTGTGGCAGATGCGGGTGCCGAATTCCTGCTGCAGCCGCTGCAGCATGCGGAACACCGCGAACGTCTCGGCAGTGGGATCGCTCCAGCGGGCCGCGGCTGGCACCAGGGGGCGTCGGGTCTGCAGTTCGTCGAGCAGCCAGGCCACCCGCTGCGGCTCCTCCATCTCCCCGTAGGGCACCGGCAGCTGCAGGTAGCGGCTGAGTTCGTCGATGGCGTCGCTGTGGCGGGTGCTCTCCTGGCGGATGTCCAGGCTGGCCAGACAGAAGGCGAAGATCTGCACCTGGCTGATCAGATGCTGCAGCGCCTCGCAGCTCAGGCCTGTGCTCTCCAGGCTTTCGAGCACAAGCTCGAGATCATTGCGGAACTCCTCCACCGAGCCGTAGTGCATCTCGGGCGTGGGGGTGGTGTTGCTGAGGTTGCCGCCGGGCAGGGGCACGTTGGCGATGTTGTCGCATGGCGACTCCCAGCCGGCCTCCGCCAGCAGCTGATTGCGGGCCTCGGTGAGGCGCAGCCGCTCCAGCACATAGCTGAGTTTGAGCCGGTAGGGCTCAAGCCGGTAGCGGGCCGCCCGCTCCTCATAGATCTCCGGGAAGCGCAGCCGGTCCATCTCCAGGGATTCCAGCAGTGCCGGACTGACCTGGCTCCACTGCATCGAGATGCTGAGCTGGTCGCGCAGCTCGGCCACCGACCTGATGTAGCGTTCCAGCATCAGCTGGCGCTGGTAGCAGGCGGTGCGCCAGGTGATCTCCGGTGTCACCGAGGGGTTGCCGTCGCGGTCGGAGCCCACCCAGGACCCGAAGGTGCAGAAGGCCTCCCGGGGCACCTCCACATCGGGATAGCTCTGGGCCAGGGCTGAGCGGATCCGCTGCCGCAGCAGCGGCATGGCGTCGAACAGCACATCCTGGAAATAGTGCAGGGCGTAGTCGACCTCGTCGAGCACCGTGGGCTTGAACTGGTGCAGCTCGTCGGTGCGCCACCACAGCCGGATCTCCTCCTCGAGCTGCAGCCGCAGGTTGTGCAGCTCCAGGGGGTTGATGATCCCAGCCCCCTGCTCCAGCTTCTGGATCAGGGCCGCCACCCGCCGTTGCTTGTGGCGCACCGTGTGGCGAACGATCTCGGTGGGGTGGGCCGTGAACACCAGCCGCAGGTCCAGGTCGCGCAGCAGGGTCTCGAGCTGGGCCGGGGGCACGTTGAGGCTGCGCAGGCGCTCGAACAGCTGGCGGAAGGTGACGGGTTCGGTCTGGCTGGCCAGGGGCGGCAGGAAGGGGTCGCTGGCCACCGGCTCGGCCTGGCTCTTGAGGCTGTCGAGATAGGTGTCCTCCTCGATGTGCTGCTCGAGGATGTTCACCAGCTGGAAGTAGAGGGAGAAGGCGCGGGCCGCGGCGATGGCCTCGGCCAGATCCATCTCGCGGATCAGCTGCACGAAGGCCGCGCTGTTGTCGGCTTCGCCGAGGTCTTCGCTGAGATCACTGAGCTGCTTCAGACGCAGCAGCCGCTCGGCCTGCGGCGGCGGGCATTCACTGCGCAGCACCGTCTGCCAGAGGTCCTCCACCAGCTCCATGCGCTCCCCCAGCAGCCGCGTGGCCCGGGGAGAGGGTTCGGCGATGATGGGCACGAACTGCCGCATGGGAACCGGGTTGGCAGTGCGGGACGGGTTGATCATCCCAAAACACCGGCCTGCCGGTCTGTGTGGTCGGTGGCCGAGGCAGTGACGCCCTGGTCCGCCCCATCCTCCAGCAGCCCTTCCTGAGCAGCCATGGCTTCGGCTTCGGCGCTGAGGATGGCAGCGATCGAGGCGCCGGCCCGGTGCTGCGCCAACCAGCGCATGGCCTGATTGCCCTCCCTCAGCACGCGCTCAAGGGGGGCCAGCAGGCCGTCGAGCTGTTCCTGGCGGGCCAGGGACCGGAGCTCTTCAAGCCCCTCCTCGATCCATTGCCGGCAGTGGATCGGACGGCCGTCCCGCCAGTGGTGCAGGCCGGCCTCGAGGCTGGAGCGGGCGCTGGA
>JBFLKL010000180.1:0-20960 GCA_040883175.1 Synechococcaceae cyanobacterium
ACTGGGAACATGTAGAGGAGGTCGTTGGGCCAGGCAGGCTCACCGTAATAATTGTGACCCATGCCCTTGGCAAGCTTTGCCCGCAAAGCGGGGTCGGTGAGGTCAGGCTTCTTGAGGATGTGCATGACTGTAAGTCTGGTGGCTGGATACTAATGGCGACCGCAGCTGCGGGCAGACGGGGTGAAAGACACGTTCACAGTTCACAACGGACCGGAAATGCCCTGCTTGCGAATCATCAGGAAGTGCATGAGCATGAAGACCGCCAGCAGCCAAGGCATCACGAACGTGTGCAGGCTGTAGAAGCGTGTGAGGGTGGCCTGACCGACACTTTCACCACCGCGAAGAAGTTCAACCATGAAATCCCCAACAACAGGCACAGCTGCAGGAACTCCGCTGACGATCTTCACAGCCCAGTAACCCACTTGGTCCCAAGGCAGTGAGTAGCCAGTGACCCCGAAGCTCACCGTGATGACGGCCATCACGACGCCGGTGACCCAGGTGAGCTCGCGTGGGCGCTTGAAGCCACCGGTGAGGTACACGCGGAAGACATGCAGGATCAGCATCAGCACCATCATCGACGCGCTCCAGCGGTGAACGGAGCGAATCAGCCAGCCGAAGCTGACATCGGTCATCAGATACTGAACGGATGTGTAGGCTTCAGCAACCGTAGGTTTGTAATAGAAGGTCATTGCAAACCCGGTCGCAAACTGGATCAGGAAGCAGACCAGTGTGATGCCACCGAGGCAATAAAAGATGTTGACGTGGGGCGGAACGTACTTCGCCGAGATGTCATCGGCGATGGCCTGGATCTCGAGGCGCTCCTCGAACCAGTCGTAGACGGGGTTGGAGGACCCCCCGGGGTTGCCAGCGGGAGTGTTCGCCATGCAGCTGGGTGGATGGGTTGCGAGAGTCTACGCACCGCCTCGAAGCTGCCGTGAGCGCCGAGCTCCCCGTGTTCCGATCCCCGCCGCCCCGACGCCGGCCCTCCGGCCCTCCGAGGCAGGCCCTGGCCCTGGCGGTCGCCGCGGCGCTTTGGCTGGGCGCCCTGACACAGCCCTGTCTGGCGCTCAGCGATGCGCAGCAGCTGGTGGTGGAAACCTGGCGGCTGGTGAACCAGAGCTATCTGGATCCTGGACAGTTCGAGCGCATTCACTGGAGACGCCTGCGTCAGAAGGCCCTGGAGCGGCCGATCAGCAGTTCCGACGATGCCTACACGGCCATCGAGGGCATGCTCAGCCCACTCGGCGACCCCTACACCCGCCTGCTGCGACCGCGGGACTACGCGGCCCTGCAGTCCACCAACCAGGGCACCGTGAGCGGGGTGGGGCTGCAGCTGGCGGCCCGGGACAGGGACCACGCCGTGGTGGTGATCGCCCCCCTGGACGACTCCCCGGCAGCGGAGGCCCAGATCCTGAGCGGCACCGAGTTGCTCAGCGTGGATGGGGTGGCCACCGCCGAACTCGGGCTCGATGGAACGGCGGCGGCCCTGCGCGGCCCCAGTGGCAGCACCGTGCTGGTGAGCATGCGCGATCCGGACGCCGGCACAAGGGAGTTGGAGCTGGAACGCCGCCAGGTGGATCTTCACCCCGTGCGCAGCAAGCGGCTGCGGGTGGATGGCCACACCCTGGGGTATCTGCGGATCACCCAGTTCGCCGAACCCGTGCCCGAGCAGGTGAAGGAGGCCCTCCGGGACCTGCAGGATCAGGAAATCGATGGCTTGATCCTGGATCTGCGCAACAACTCCGGCGGTCTCGTGAGTGCCGGCCTGGCCGTGGCCGATGGCCTGCTGGACAGCCGACCGATCGTGGTGACCGAGGATCGCGATGGCCTGGTCTCACCCCAGAAGGCCGGGCCTGGCCAGCTGTTCGCGGGCCCCATGATCACACTTGTGAATCCCGGCACCGCCAGTGCCAGCGAGATCCTCGCCGGCGCCCTCCAGGACAACGGCCGCAGCAGGCTCGTCGGCAGCCGCACCTATGGCAAGGGGCTGATCCAGACCCTGATGCCCCTGAGCGACAGCAGCGGTCTGGCGGTGACCGTGGCCCGCTACCTCACCCCCAGCGGACGCGATATCCAGAACGAGGGCATCGAACCGGACCTTGTCCTGAACGCACCGGAACCGTTCAATCCCGGCGGCGATGGCGACACATGGCTGGAGCAGGCCGGCAAGCTGCTGGCCAGGGAGCTGCCCGGCCAGCACGACCCGGACAGCTGAGGCCGCCGTTGGTGGAGGGAAACCCTGGCATGGGCGAGCGCACCTACCACGACCCCCTCCATGGGGCGATCACACTCCGCCATGGCGAGCCGGCCGAGGCCCTCGCCATCCACCTGATCGACACGGCCCCGTTCCAGAGGCTGAGGCGGATCCGACAGCTGGGTCCGGCGTTCCTCACCTTTCACGGCGCCGAGTCGAGCCGTTTCACCCACTCTCTCGGGGTTCTGCAGCTGGCCAGGCGAGCCCTCGCCCAGCTGGAGCGGCTGCACCCGGACCTGGGCACCCACCGTGGCGTGCTCTATGCCGCGGCGTTGCTGCACGACGTGGGCCACGGCCCCCTCAGCCACACCGGCGAGGAGATGTACGGGCTGCGGCATGAGGACTGGTCAGGCCGACTGGTCCGGGAACATCCGGCGCTGCGGGAGCCACTGGAGCGGTTCTCCCCAGGCACCGCCGACGCGGTGGCCAATCTGCTGGAGCACGGCCTGCACCCGTGCAGTGCCATCAAGGCCCTGGTGAGCAGCCAGCTCGACTGCGACCGGCTCGACTACCTGCTGCGGGACAGCCACAGCACGGGCATGAACTTCGGCCATCTGGATCTGGAACGCATCCTGGCTGCACTCACCCTTGCTCCCGACGGCAGCCTGGCTCTCCATCCCAAGGGGTTGATGGCTGTGGAGCACTACCTCGTGGTGCGCAATCTCATGTATCGCAGCGTCTACAACCACCGCCTCAACGTGGTGTGCAACTGGCTGCTGCGGCAGGTGATCACCCAGGCACGGAGCCTGGGGCCCCGACGGGTGTGGGCCGACCCGGTGATGGCCTGCTGGCTGTGGCAGCAGCAGGATCTGAGCCTTGCGGCATACCTGGCGAACGACGACATCCGCACCGGGTACCACCTGATGCGCTGGATGGAGGAAGGTCCGGTGGAATTGGCAGCGCCCTGCAGACGGCTGCTGGAACGGCGGCTGCTGAAGGCCACGGATGTGAGCCATCTGCAGCCGGCCACACGGCTGGAGATGCTGGCCCGGGCACGACGGCTGGCGGAGGAGCAGGGCCTGGAGCCCGAAGCCTGCTGCGGCCTCCAGCAGCGGCAGAGTCGGGGCTATCACGCCTACAAGGGCGGACTGCGCCTCTGGGATGGCCGACATCTGGAGGCGCTCGAACAGCGCTCGCCCCTGGTGCAGAGCCTTGCCCGGCCCGAACAGATGGCCTGGCTGATCCACCCGGCAGAGGTGGCCCCTACGTTGCGGCGGATGATCAAGGGCTGATGTCAGCGGCGGCCATGGAAGCGGTGGTGCTCGGACCTGAATGGCAGGGGGCACCGGGCTGGCTGGTGCTGCCGCGGCGGGGGGGGGACGCCACGGCGTTGGAGCTGGCTGAACGGGCTGTCAGGCAGGCCAGCCTGCTTGGCGGGGCGGCGCTGCCCCAGACCCTGGTACTGGTGCCCGGGGAATGGCATCTCGGGGTGCGCGATCTGCGTGCGCTGGCGGAGCGGCTCGCTGCTCGGGGCGTGACGCTGATCGCTCTCTGCAGCGACGATCCCCGCAGCCGGGTAGCTGCAGCTGCTGTGGGTCTGCAGACCAGCGTCCCCTGGCCGCAGAGCGTGGCGGCTGGCCAGGGGCACAGTGCCATCGCTGCCAGGCGCCAGGGGCTCAGCCTGCAGCACGGCACCCTGCGAGCGGGGGATCATCTCGAAGCGGAGGGATCGGTGCTGGTCCTGGGCGATGTGAACCCAGGGGCGCGGGTGAGTGCCGGCGGCCACGTGCTGGTGTGGGGGCGGCTGAGGGGGATTGCCCATGCCGGATCCGGTGGCGATGCCAGTGCCCGGATCGTGGCCCTGCAACTGCGGCCTCTGCAGCTGCGTATCGCTGATGCGGTGGCCCGGGGCCCGGAGGACAGCCCGCCGCCGGGGATGGTCGAGCAGGCCTCGCTGGTGGATGGGATGATCCGTCTGGATCCGGCCCCGCCGATCTGGCCCCTCGCCACCACGCCGGACAGCAGCGGGATGGCCGGGGGCGAATCGGGGGGAAGGGGTTTTGGCCCTAACCTGCCTCGACCCCAGGCCCAGCCGTGACCGCCCAGTCCAGTCGCTTCATCCTGATCTGCTCCGGCAAGGGAGGGGTGGGCAAGACCACCCTCACCGCCAACCTCGGCATCGCCCTGGCGCGTCAGGGTGCCAGAACCGCCGTGCTCGACGCCGACTTCGGTCTGCGCAACCTCGATCTGCTGCTGGGACTCGAGAACCGCATCGTCTATACCGCCCAGGAGGTGCTGGCGGGGACCTGCCGCCTCGAACAGGCCCTCGTCAAGCACAAGCAGGAACCGAACCTGGCCCTTCTGCCTGCCGGCAACCCGCGCATGCTCGAGTGGCTGCAACCCGACGACATGCGCAGGATCGCCGCCATGGTGGGCGAACAGTTCGACTACGTGCTTATCGACGCCCCGGCCGGTATCGAGGGGGGCTTTCGCAACGCGATGGCCGCCGCCGCCGAGGCCATCGTGGTCACCACGCCTGAAGTCTCGGCCGTCCGCGACGCGGACCGGGTGATCGGGCTGCTCAACAGCGAGGGGGTGAATCCCATCCAGATGGTGCTCAACAGGGTGCGGCCGAAGATGATGGCCAGCCAGGAGATGCTGGCGGTGGATGACGTCACCGACATCCTCGCCCTGCCCCTGCTGGGTCTGGTGCTGGAGGACGAGCAGGTGATCGTGAGCACCAACCGGGGAGAGCCGCTCACCCTCGGGGACGGGGGATCGCCGGCCGCCAGGGCCTACACCAACATCGCCAGTCGGCTGCTGGGCGAGGACGTGCCACTGATCGACCCGAGCAAGGAGCGCCAGGGGCTGAGGGCCCGGATCGGCCGCCTGATGCAAACCAAGATCTTCTGAGGCGATGACCCTGCGCGACCTGATCGACAAGCTGCTGGGCCGCCAGCCGGCCAGTGCCGGCACGGCGAAGCAGCGCCTGCGCCTGGTGCTGGCCCACGACCGCAGCGACCTCAATCCCGAGCTGCTGGAGCAGATGCGCCGGGAGATCCTCGAGGTGGTGAGCCGCTACGTGGAGATCGACATGGAGGAGGGTGACGTGAGCCTGGCCACCGAGGACCGGGTCACGGCCCTGGTGGCCAACCTGCCGATCCGCCGAGCCCGCACCCCGGCGGTGCCTGCCGAGGGCGTTGTCTCAGCAGCGGAAGGCGACGATCCCGACCCCCGCTTCACGGCGCGCACCAGCCCCTGAACTCCCGGAGGGCCGGGAGCCTGCCACGGGCGATGCGTGGGGCGGGGCAACCCTGGGCACAGCGGTTCGCCATCCACCGTCATGACCACCCTGTCCACCGACCCGGCGGCGGCCTGGGTTGATTGCGGCACTGCCATCACCCCAGCGGAGCAGCGGGTGCTCCAGGAGCTCACCCGTGGGCTCACGAACAAGGGCATCGCCGCCGCACTGGTGGTGAGTCCCCGCACGGTCGAAAGCCACGTCTCCAGCCTGCTGGCGAAGACCGGATGCCGGAATCGCACCCAGCTGCTGCTCTGGGCCCTCTCACGCTGGCCGGCGAGGGATAATCAGGCGGTGTCCAGCACCACGCCGGCTTAGCTCAGCGGTAGAGCAGCGCTTTTGTAAAGCGAAGGCCATCGGTTCAAATCCGTTAGCCGGCTTGTCCATCCCGACCAGCTTGCACTCAGGAGCCCCCGTCCCAGGGGCCCACGTCTCGGGGGGGGGCCCACATCAGCTCAGACTCCAGGCAGGATCTGGGGCAATGAAGGAACAGACCAACCGGATGGCGCCATTGGCGTCAACGGTGGCGGTGGGGGTGGCAGTTGCAGTGGCAGTGATGGCGGTGGGGGTGGCTGTTGGACGCTCGGCGAGCTTGGCAACGGCACGGCAGGCCCGGTCGTGGCGGCAGGCAGGGGTCCTGCAGCGCGGGGAGCGGGAGTGACGAACAGCCTGGCGAGGATGGACTGGCGCTGCTCAGGAGTCTCAGGGCCCAGGCCCCACAGACTCTCCAGGTAGAAGAAGGCCACGCCCAGGCCAGCCTGGCGGTTGGCAAGCACCTTCTGCTGGATCAGATCGATGGGAGTCGGACGGCTGCGCTGGCCGCTCAGGATGGCGACCGCGGTGGGGATGCGCTGGCGTGACTCCTGCACCTCGGGGCGCAGCAGATGGGGGTAGTAGCTGGCGAGATCGGACCGATAGATCTGTACCAGCAGCTCATCAGCAATTCCCCGTCGCACCCAGGCCAGCCAGTCCTGAAGCTGAAGTTTGTAGGCGAAGTCGTAATAGTTGGGGGAAATCGACACAATCGCCCCGGGCCGCCGCGCCCTCACGGCCTTGCTGAGGCGATCCATGAACTCGGTGATCTTGTCAGCACGCCACTTCACCCAGGCTGCGTCCGCCGGACTGGTGGGAGGGTTGCGACCGGTTTCTCGGCGGTAGAGGGCGGTGGTGAAGGAGTCATAGCCGAACTCCCGCGGCAGGGTCATATGGTCATCGAACTGGATGCCATCGGCGCCATAGGTGCCCACCACCTCCAGCACCAGTTCGGTGATCAACTCCTGCACTTCCGGGCGGAACGGGTTCAGCCAGGCCACTTCCCCGGCGGCACTGATGGAGGTCAGCCCGCCATCCTGCTTCTCGGTGAGCCAGTCCCGGTGGCGCCTGGCCAGGGTTGAATCGAGCGGAGCCATGAAGCCGAACTCGAACCAGGGAATCACCAGCAACCGCTGCCGTCTGCCCTCGGCGATCAGCTCGCCCAGAACGTCCTGGCCCTGCAGCCCGAGGTAGCTGAAATCCTGCAGCTGGCGCTCTTTCACAACTGAGCTGGGGTAATAGGCAAGTCCCCCGTTCCACACCACCGGATAGAGCGTGTTGAAACCCAGCGCGGCCAGGCCGGACACGCTCTCCCGCATGCGCTCCCGATCCCGCAGCACCGGCATGTCATTGGCAGTGAGCCACACCCCTCGCAGTTCCGCCCGCGGCGGGGTTGGAGACACCTGCAGCGGGGAGTCCGAGCGGCCTGGAGCGGACTGGGCAAGAGCCGGCAGCCCCAGTTGCAGCACCAGAGTGCAGCACCAAGCCAGCAGAGCCAGGGTCGCCGCGAGCAGCCGCCGGCGTCGGACCATGGACTGAGTGGCGCGGAGTGCTGCGCACCTTAGTGGTGACAAAGGCGGTGTCACAGCACACCTGAACTGAACAGCAGCTGGACACAGCGCTGGCGTAGTCCCGACCCACCCCGCACTGCTTTCAGTCGCGGCCGGCCAGCAGCCACACCAGCGCCAGCAGCGGCACCCAGAGCAGCCAGCCCGCCTGGAGCAGGCCGGTGCCCAGATCGATCAGGGGGGTCGCCAGCCAGGCATAGGCGGCCATGGTGATCAGCAGCACGAGAACCAGCGCCGCCATCAGGAGTCGAGTTGCAGGTCTGCCGGTAGGAAAGCACCGGCACGCAACAGCCTCCATCGGCCTGCTTCCCCGTGATCGGCTCCCTGCCAGGCCAGAACGGTGCTGGCCTGGCCGCCAGCCGCAGGCCAGGGCAGCGGACCCAGCACCGGCAGCGCTGGAAACAGCTCCCGGGCCTGCTCCACGCTGGTGGCAGCAGGCTGACCCGATGGATTGGCACTGGTGGTGGCCAGGGGACCGCTGTGGCTCAGCAGTTCCCGGGCCTGCTGGCAAGCGGGAATGCGCAGCCCGAGATCCAGGCCTCCGGGATGGAGCCGGTGCACCCAGGGGCCCCGGGCCGGCAGCACCAGCGTGAGGGCTCCGGGCCAGCCCTGATCGGCCAGCTCCAGCCATTCCCGCCGCCAGGGGGTGCCGAGCACGGCCTCGAACTGTTCGAGGCCTGCTCCCATCAGGATCAGGGGTTTGTGGGCGGGCCGGTGCTTGAGGGCCCAGATCTGACCGGCATGCTCCGGGCTGGCGACCAGGGCTGGCAGGGTGTCGGTGGGCATCAGGGCCACGGACCCGGCCTGGAGCAGCAAGGCCAGTTCTGGCGCAGCCAGGACCGCTCCCTCGGGGCTGATGGGATCAGGAGTGGCCATGGGCGCTTGAGGGGAGAGGTCGACGGGCGCAGGCGAACCGCCGCACGCCCTCCAGATCCAGGTGGGCCTGCAGCTGCTCCAGGCCGGCAGCGGCCAGCAGCGCGGCTACGGCTTCGCCCTGATCGTGATGGTGCTCCAGCACCAGCCAGCCGCCAGGAGCCATCGCCGCCGCCGCACCCGCGGCAATGGCTCGGATCTCACGCAGGCCATCCCCCCCGCCGTGGAGGGCGAGTGAAGGTTCATGATCCCGCACCACCGGCTCGAGATCGGCCCACACCGCTGTAGGGATATAGGGGGGATTGGCCACCGTCAGATCCAGCTTCCCCCACTGCGACCGGAGCGGCTGCCACCAGCTCCCGGCTTGAAGCTCGACCCGCTCAGCCACTCCGGCGGCCTGAATGTTGTCGCGGGCCTGGCCCAGGGCCACGGCGCTCACGTCCACCGCCAGGCCGCGGCTCTCTGGCCAGAGGCGGGCCAGGGCCAGGGCCAGGCAGCCGGAACCGGTGCCCAGATCCGCCCAGAGCGAGGGCGGCCGCTCAACCAGCCCCTGGGCCAGTTCCACGAGCAGTTCGGTTTCCTGCCGCGGGATCAGGACCCCTGGAGCCACGGTCAGCATCAGGTCCCGCCAGGGACAGCAGCCGGCCAGGTACTGAAGGGGCTCCTGGCCGGCGATGTGCCGCCGCCACAATCCCTCCAGGCTGAGCAGGGGCATCTGGAGCTGCACGCAGCGCTCGGGCGCCAGCCGCGCCCGTTGCAGGTCGGTCCAGCGCAGCCCTCCCGCCAGATCCAGCAGCCAGTCGAGATCGGCGTCTCGCCCGCCCAGGGCCAGCTGGCGTCGACGCCAACCCAGCAGAACCTTGCCCGGGACCACCTCCTCCGCGGAAGCAGGGCGGCGCCGGCCCGGCTGCTCTGCGCTGTGGCCAGTGACTGCCTGCGGCTGCCTTCGAGGCGTCATCACGGCGACTGGTGTTGATCGGGAGGGGACGTGGTGGGGGGCAGGAGGTGCCGCGTGGCAGTGCTGCCGGTTCAGGCTAGACGCGTCTCCAGTGCAGTCCTGGCTCAGCCCGCACCAGCCCCGCCAACTCCAGGGCCAGCAGCCGGGGAGCGAGCTGGCCTGCCGATTGCTGCATCTGCTCGCAGAGCTCCTCCAGGGAGGTCCGCTCACCCAGGGCCCGCAGCAGTTCACTGTCCGCCGGCTCCTGCAGCCGGGCTGTGCTGGCTTGGCGGCACAGACCGCGGGATGGCACGGCAAGCGGCCCCTGACCCAGCTGATCCACCAGATCAGCTGGCTCGAGCAACACCGAAGCGCTCTCTCCAAGCAGGCGATTGCTGCCCCGGGCCGAGACGCGGGCGGCGTCGGCGGGCACCACCCACAGCGGCAGCTGCTGCCGCCAGGCGAGACGGGCCGAATGCAGGGCACCGCTGCGCTCGGGACATTCCACAACCACAACGGCCTTTGCCAGGGCGACCTGAAGACGATTGCGGCAGGCGAAGTGGCCAGCCCGGACGGGGGCTCCACGGTGGTGCTCGCTGATCAGCAGGCCCTGGTCACCCACCTGGCGCTGCAAGTCGCCGTGGTGACGGGGATACACCCGCTCCAGCGGCGTACCCAGAACCGCCACGGGTCGGCCGCCCGCAGCAAGACAGCCGCGGTGGCAGGCGGCATCGATACCTTCCGCCAGACCGCTCACCACCGGCCATCCGGCAGCGGCAAGGGCCCGGCCCAGATCCTCAGCCATGGCCAGACCATGGCGTGAAGGGCGGCGGGTGCCCACCACCGCCACGGCCTGGCGACGGGCCAGGCAGGGCCAGAGGCTTCCTCGCCCCCGCCAGTGGAGGGCCAGCGGTGGCCGCTCCAGCTGCCCGAGCTCAGGAGGGGAAGCGGCATCACCGGGCAGAAGCACCTGGCGCCCGCCCTGCACCTGCTCCGCCCAGCGCCGCAGCGGCGTCTCCCCCCAGTGGCGGCGAAAGCGATCGATCTGAGCCAGCGTCTGCTGGCCACGGCTGGGCAACACCGGGAAATCCGCCAGGGGAATGTGCCATGCCGCCTCCAGGGAGCCGACATGGGCCTCGATGGTGCGCAGGCTGGCCCAACCAAGCCCAGGACAGGCCGACCACAGGAGCCACCACAGTCGCTGATCGCGCGGCCAGCCCCGCCGAGCCACCCCCTGCCCGACACATGGAAGCCCGGGACCGACGAGCTCAGGGCAGGAGGGCCGGGAGCGCAGCGGAATCAACTCCCCCATCGGATCAGTACATCTGTACTGATCTTATCGCGGGCCCCGGTGCAGAGCCTCCATCGCCCTGGCCAGTCCCTCCGGCCAACGGCGCAGCACCCGCCCCGGGGCCAGGCCTGCCTCGGCACCCGCCATACGCTGCCGATCCCCCAGCACGAGATCAACCCGTGCGCTGGCGGCCAGCTGCCCTGACGGGGCAAAAAACCGGCTCCGCCAGGGAAGCTTCACCCCCCGGCGGGGCAGCACCACGCTGCGCAGCTCCACCGCATCGCCATGCAGCAGGGCCTGGCGATAGTCGATGGCCAGGCTCACCACCGGCAGTTCAAGGCCCTGCGCCGACAGATCGCTGTAGGCCAGGCCCACGGCCGCCAGCGCTTCCACCCTCGCCTCCTCCAGCCAGGCCAGATAGGCCCCGTGCCACATCACACCGGCGTGATCCGTGTGCTGGGGCAACACCCGCCGCTGCAGCAGCCATTCGCCACACTCCGTCACGGTCTGCATGGTGACGCCCAGGACATTCGCCGAACCGCCATAGGCTGCCGGAGAGCCCGGACTTGTCCCTGTGTTCCGCAACGTTCTGATCGCCGACTCCGGCAAAGGCCATGTCGAGGAGATGGTGCGCATGCTGCGCGACATTCCCGTTGTGCGACAGGCCCGCCTCAACCTCCTGCATGTGGTGCCGGAACAGGCGGGCGAGGATTTCCAGCAGCACTGGCAGCAGGCGGCAGGACTGGTGGCCGAGGCTGTGAGCCGACTGCAGCTCGACCCCGGCGAGGTCAACACGATCATTCGCCAGGGCGACACCAAGCAGACGGTGCTGCAGGTGGCCGAAGAACTCAATGCCGACCTGATCGTGATGGGCTCCCGCGGCCTCAACCGGCTGCAGTCCATCCTCAGCAACAGCGCCAGCCAGTACGTATTTCAGCTCTCCACCCGGCCGATGCTGCTGGTGCGCGACGATCTCTACGTGCGCCACATCAACCGCGTGATGGTGACCGTGGACGGCACCGGGGTGGGCGACGACGCGCTGCGGCTGGCGGCCGAACTGGTGCGGGAGATCCCCGGCGGAACGCTGACCGGCGTGCATGTGACGCGCCAGGACATCACCCCCTCGCGGGGCGGCAGCTCACCGGCCGACGCTGTGCTCGCCAAGGCGGTGCAGCAGGCCCGCGCCCATGGAGTCGCCCTCAAGCCGCTGCACCGCACCGGCGCCGACATCGGCCGCACAGTGTGCGATGCGGCGACGGAGATGAACGCCGACCTGCTGGTGATTGCCTCCCAGGACCGGCGGCCGGTGGTGGCCAAGGCCCTGGTGGACCTGGACCGGCTCCTGGGCAGTTCGGTGAGCGACTACATCAGGGTGCACGCTCCTGCGCCGGTTCTGCTGGTACGCGAACCGGAGGGACGCCGTTGAGGCGTCTGCCGGATCAGCCCCCCTGGCGGCTGCTGGTCTGGATGTAGAGCACCAACAGAAACACCGTCGGAACCAGGACGAACATCAGGCTGGCGACAAAGCCGAGATCGTTGGTTTCCATGGGGGTGAAGAGTGATTCGGTAAGGGGTGCAGGGAGGGTATCACCGGCAAACCGGCACCCCTCAGGTGGCTTCATCGCCCGTAGTGCTGCCCTCCTCACCGGGTTGACCAGCCTCACCCGCCTCCATCTCCGTCACCGGCGGCGCAGGCCAGCTGGTGGGCCCCGCCGGCAGGGGAGAGGCCATGGCCTTGACCAGTTGGCCCTCCTTGTTGGCCAGGCCCAGCTGGGGCCGGGTGATCACCACCAGCGACTGCTGCACCAGGGCCTGGCAGGCCAGACGCCAGTTGCCGGGCCGGCGGCGCAGCTTCTGCTCCTCCACAGGGGTGCGCTGGCTGAGCGCCTCCGGCGATGCACCCTCGGGGATCTCCACGAAGCAGGTGATGCACTGACCGCAACCGCCGCAGTTGCCGAGGATTCCCTTGAGGCCGTAGAGACCGATGTCCTCGCGCAGTGCAACCTCGCGGAGATTCTCTCCCGGGTAGCACTCCACGTCGCGGTTCTCCCGCAGAAAGCGGATCACGGGCATGGATTTCAGCGGCAGCTGAGCCCATTGTGAACGGGCCGTTGCGCTCCGTAACCTGCCGCGCCGGGCGGGGCTCCACGAGCTTACGATCGCCCAACCCCTCCAGAACAAAGCTCCCCATGGGATTGCCCTGGTATCGGGTGCACACCGTTGTCATCAACGACCCAGGCCGCCTGCTGGCCGTGCACCTCATGCACACCGCCCTGGTCGCCGGCTGGGCCGGCTCCATGGCTCTCTACGAGCTCGCGATCTTCGATCCCTCCGACCCGGTGCTCAACCCGATGTGGCGCCAGGGGATGTTTGTGATGCCCTTCATGGCCCGCCTGGGCGTCACCGGCAGCTGGGGCGGCTGGAGCATCACGGGTGAAACCGGGGTCGACCCAGGTTTCTGGAGTTTCGAGGGGGTCGCCGCGGCCCACATCATCCTCAGCGGTCTCCTGTTCCTGGCCGCCATCTGGCACTGGACCTACTGGGACCTGGAGATCTGGCAGGACCCCCGCACCGGCGAGCCCGCCCTCGACCTCCCCAAGATCTTCGGCATCCACCTGCTGCTGGCAGGCCTGGCCTGCTTCGGCTTCGGAGCCTTCCATCTCACCGGGGTCTTCGGCCCTGGCATGTGGATCTCCGACGCCTATGGACTCGGCGGTCACATCGAACCGGTGCAGCCCTCCTGGGGGCCTGAAGGGTTCAACCCCTTCAATCCCGGCGGGATTGTGGCCCACCACATCGCTGCCGGCATCGTGGGAATCATCGCCGGCATCTTCCACATCACCACCCGCCCTCCTGAGCGCCTGTACAAGGCCCTGCGCATGGGCAACATCGAAACGGTGCTGGCTTCGGCCATCGCGGCGGTGTTCTTCGCGGCCTTCGTGGTGGCCGGCACCATGTGGTACGGCGCCGCCGCCACCCCGGTCGAGCTCTTCGGCCCGACCCGCTTTCAGTGGGATCAGAACTACTTCAGGACCGAAATCAACCGTCGCGTTCAGACCGCGCTCGACAACGGCGCCACCAAGGAACAGGCCTACGCCTCGATCCCTGAGAAACTGGCGTTCTACGACTATGTGGGCAACAGCCCTGCCAAAGGCGGTCTGTTCCGCGTCGGCCCCATGGTGAACGGTGATGGCCTCCCCACCGGCTGGCTGGGCCATATCGCCTTCACCGACAAGGACGGCCGGGAACTCGAGGTGCGGCGTCTTCCCAACTTCTTCGAGAACTTCCCAGTGGTCCTCGAGGATCAGAACGGCATCGTCCGCGCCGACATCCCCTTCCGCCGGGCTGAAGCCAAGTACTCCTTCGAGCAGACGGGCGTGACCGCCACCGTCTACGGAGGCGCTCTCAACGGCCAGACCTTCACCGACCCCGCGGATGTCAAGCGGTTGGCACGCAAGGCCCAGCTGGGCGAAGCCTTCGACTTCGATCGCGACACCTACAACTCCGACGGCACCTTCCGCAGCTCCCCGCGTGGCTGGTTCACCTTCGGCCACGCCACCTTCGCCCTGCTCTTCTTCTTCGGTCACATCTGGCACGGCGCCCGCACGCTCTACCGTGACGTGTTCGCCGGTATCGACCCGGACCTGGGCGAACAGGTGGAATTCGGCCTCTTCCAGAAGCTGGGCGACCGTTCCACCCGTCGCCTGCCGGAGGGCTTCGTGCCCCCCGCCGGCACCCCCCTCAGCTGACCAGGAGGTCACCCCATGGAGAGCTTCGCCTACATCCTGATCCTCACCCTCGCCATCGCCACCCTGTTCTTCGCCATCGCCTTCCGCGACCCGCCGAAGATCGGCAAGTGAGAGCAAGAGCGCCCTCTGGCCCTGAAGCCCCCGGATCATCCGGGGGCTTTTTCTTGACTGAACGCGCCCTATCCGAGGCCCTACCCCTTCTCAGGCGAACAACAGCTGCTTAAACTCCATGAAGGCCACCCGGATGTACGGGGATGCAATGCCCCTCCTGCCAGCACACCGACAGCCGGGTCCTGGAATCACGCTCCGCTGACAGCGGCCGAAGCGTGCGGCGACGCCGCGAATGCCTGAACTGCACGTTTCGCTTCACCACCTACGAGCGGGTGGAAACGGTGCCCGTCACCGTGGTGAAGCGCAACGGCACAAGGGAAACCTTCAACCGGGCCAAGCTCCTGCATGGTCTGCTGCGCGCCTGCGAGAAAACCGGACTGGAACCGGCCCGGCTTGAATCGGTGGTGGATGAGCTGGAGCTGCAGCTGCAGCAGCGTCCCGGGCGTGAGGTGAACAGTGCCGAAATCGGTGAGCTGGTGCTTGAGCAGCTCAGCACCATGAGCGAGGTGGCCTACGTACGGTTCGCCTCGGTGTACCGGCAGTTCCAGAGCGTGAGCGACTTCGTGGCCACTCTCGAAGGCCTGAACCGCCGCACCGGCCGCTCTCAAACCAAGGAGACCCTGGCAGCTCTGGGCTGAGCACCAGATCCCGGCAATCTGAAACGGAAGCCCGGACGAGTTGTAGATTGGAGGATTCGGATGCGTCTGCAGGCGGGCAGAACGTCCGATTCCATCGTCCTGCCTCAGGCAGTCCGCCCAGCGCCATGACCGTGACCCCTTCCGACATCAGCAGCACCGAGGCCGATCTCGATCTTGCCGCTGAAGCGGCAGCCGACCTCGACGACGCCATCGCGGAAGAGGTTCCCGCCGCCGACGACTCCGACAGCCGCCCGAGCAGCCGCGATCTCGACGGGGTGGGCTTCTCGCTCGATGAGTTCGCCGCTCTGCTGAGCAAGTACGACTACAACTTCAAACCCGGTGACGTTGTCAACGGCACCGTTTTCGCCCTCGAATCGAAGGGCGCGATGATCGACATCGGCGCCAAGACGGCTGCCTTCATGCCCCTTCCCGAGGTGTCGATCAATCGGGTGGAGGGTCTGGCCGACGTGCTCCAGCCCGGCGAGATCCGGGAGTTCTTCATCATGAGTGAGGAGAACGAGGATGGCCAGCTCTCCCTCTCCATCCGCCGCATCGAATACCAGCGGGCCTGGGAGCGGGTGCGCCAGCTTCAGAAGGAGGACGCCACCATCTACAGCGAGGTGTTCGCCACAAACCGGGGTGGTGCGCTCGTGCGTGTCGAGGGGTTGCGGGGCTTCATCCCCGGAAGCCACATCAGCACCCGGAAGCCCAAGGAAGAGCTTGTTGCCGACTTCCTGCCGCTCAAGTTCCTGGAGGTTGACGAGGAGCGCAACCGCCTGGTGCTCAGTCATCGGCGCGCCCTTGTGGAGCGGAAAATGAATCGCCTGGAGGTGGGCGAAGTGGTGCTTGGCACGGTGCGCGGCATCAAGCCCTACGGCGCCTTCATCGACATCGGTGGTGTGAGCGGACTCCTGCACATTTCCGAAATCAGCCACGAGCACATCGAGACCCCCCACTCGGTACTCAATGTGAACGACCAGATGAAGGTGATGATCATCGACCTCGACGCCGAACGGGGCAGGATCTCGCTGTCCACCAAGGCCCTCGAGCCCGAACCCGGCGACATGCTCACCGACCCCCAGAAGGTGTTCGATCGTGCCGAGGAGATGGCCGCTCGCTATAAGCAGATGCTGATGGAGCAGGCCGAGGACCACGAGCCCATGGGCGTGACCCTGGACTGAGCCCCCCTTGGCTCAGCTGCTGCTGCGCGGATCCCCGTTCGTCGCCTGTGAGATCGAGGCCGTCCTGTTCGACAAGGACGGCACCCTCTGCCACAGCGAGCCCAGGCTTCTGGCCCTTGCCCAGGCCAGGGTCGTCCATTGCCAATGGCTGCTGAGTGAGCGCCATCCGGAGCTTGCGGCGGCTGTCGTCTGCGAACTGGGCCCGCGTCTGGAGGCCACCTACGGGTTGCAGGGCGATGCCATTCATCCGGCCGGCACCACCGCAGTGGCGAGCCGGGAGCACAATCTCATCTCCACCGCCACTGCTCTGGCCCAGCTGGGTCTGGGCTGGCCGGAGGCCCTCGACCTCGCTGAGGTCGTGTTCGCCCACACCGATCGCCGCGACAGCAGCCCGAATGACAGCGGCAGCGACCCTGCTCCCGGAACGACTCCGGGCCTGGAGCAGATCCTCCAGCAGCTCAACTCGGCAGGTGTGGCCTGTGCCGTGATCAGCAACGACGACCAGCAGGGCATCGAGTCGTTTCTGACCAGCCACAATCTGCACAACAGCTTTGTGGCCCTTCGCAGCGCCGACCACTGGCCCCGCAAGCCAGATCCGGCCGCTGTAGCTGACCTTTGCAGTGAACTGGGTGTGGAGCCCGGCCGTTGTGCCCTGATCGGCGATGCCAACAGCGACCTGGTGATGGGCGAGCGGGCCGGCGTGGGGTTGGTTCTGGGCTACAGCGCCGGATGGCGACAGCGTCCCCCCCTCGCCCCCCGCTTCCCCCAGCTGGCCCACTGGCGTGAACTGGAGGTGCGCTGCGCATAAGCTGATGCGCTGTTCTGCCGGGGCCGATGAGCCGCTACGTCTTCACCTCCGAGTCGGTGACCGAAGGACACCCGGACAAGATCTGCGATCAGGTGAGTGATGCGGTGCTCGATGCCCTGCTCAGCCAGGATCCCGCCAGCCGCGTGGCCTGCGAAACGGTGGTCAACACCGGCCTCTGCCTGATCACGGGCGAGGTCACCACCACCGCCCGGGTGGACTTCAACACCCTGGTCCGCAGCGTGATCGAGGAGATCGGCTACAGCAGCGCCCGGGCCGGTGGCTTCGACGCCCACAGCTGCGCTGTGCTGGTGGCCCTCGACCAGCAATCCCCGGACATCGCCCAGGGCGTGAATGAGGCGGACGACCACGATGGCGACCCGTTGGATCTGGTTGGAGCCGGCGATCAGGGCATCATGTTCGGCTACGCCTGCGATGAAACGCCGGAGCTGATGCCGCTGCCGATCAGCCTGGCCCATCGCCTGGCCCGCCGGCTCTCACAGGTGCGCCACGACGGCACCCTCGGCTACCTGCTGCCCGATGGCAAGACCCAGGTGAGCGTGGTTTACGAGGACGACCGCCCGGTGGCGATCGACACGATCCTGATCTCCACCCAGCACACCGCCACGATCGACGGGGTGAGCGACACCGGGCATCTGCGCGAGCGCATCGCCGCCGACCTGTGGAGCCATGTGGTGGAGCCGGTCACCGCCGATCTGAGCCTGCGGCCCAGCCGGGAGGGCACCCGTTTTCTGGTGAATCCCACCGGCAAGTTCGTCGTGGGAGGTCCCCAGGGGGATGCAGGCCTGACCGGCCGCAAGATCATCGTGGACACCTACGGTGGCTACGCCCGCCACGGCGGGGGAGCCTTCTCCGGCAAGGATCCCACCAAGGTCGACCGTTCGGCGGCCTACGCAGCACGCCATGTGGCCAAGGCCCTGGTGGCCGCCGGCCTGGCACGGCGTGCGGAAGTGCAGCTCAGCTACGCGATCGGCGTCGCCAGGCCGGTGAGCATCCTGGTGCAGAGCTTCGGCACCGGCACCATCAGCGATGCCGACCTCACCGCGCTGGTGCAGGAGCATTTCGATCTGCGGCCCGGCGCCATCATCGAGCGCTTCGGGCTGCGGGAACTGCCCAGCCAACGGGGTGGGCGGTTCTACCAGGACGTGGCTGCCTACGGCCACTTCGGCCGCAGCGATCTCAACCTGCCCTGGGAGGATGTGGAGGTGATCGCCACCACCCTCAAGCAGGCCACCGCCAGCCGGATCGCTGCCTGATCCCCTGTGATCCGGGGCACTCTGGCGCTGGGCGTCGACCTTGGCAGCAGCGGCCTGCGGCTGGCCCTGGTCAACGGCGAGGGCACCGAACTGGCCGAAGCCTCAGGCACCTACCCCGCGGCCTTCGTCCAGCCTCAGGGATGGCGCGAGGGACTGATCACCCTCTGCCGTGCGCTGCCGGCGGATCAGCGCCGCCGGGTGGGGGCCATCGCCCTCGCCGGAACCTCCGGCACCCTGTTGGTCTGCCGCGGCGATGGCAGCCTGCCTGCAGGCATCCACCGGGGGGTCAACATTGCGGAAGCCCTGCCGTATCACCTTGCCTGCCCCGAGCAGGCGGCGGCGGCGGCGGCGATCGCGGCCGGGGGGCCGGCCAGCAGTGCCAGCGGCAGCCTGGCCCGAGCGCTGCGGTTGCTGGAAGCCGCCCATGCCATCGACCCGGGAAAGCCCTGGCTGCTCCGCCACCAGGCCGACTGGCTGATGGGCTGGCTGCTGGGGGACTGGCGCTGGGGGGAGGAGGGCAACAACCTGCGTCTGGGCTGGGATCCGCAGCAACAGTGCTGGGCTGGGCAGATCGCCGCGCAGCCCTGGAGCTGTGCTCTGCCTGCGATTCGAGCCAGCGGCGAGGTGCTCGGCCGGATCACCACCGCAGCCGCAGCCGCCCTGGATCTACCCCCGGGCTGCCGGGTGGTGGCGGGCAGCACCGATGCCAATGCGGCAGTGCTGGCTGCCGAACCCGGCGACCACGACGGCGTGAGCGTGCTGGGCACGACTCTGGTGCTCAAGCAGTGGTGTGCCCAGCCGATCCGGGGCCCGGGGGTGAGCTGTCACCGCGTGGCAGGTCGCTGGCTGGTGGGCGGAGCCTCCAATGCCGGCGCCGGGGTGCTGAGGCGGTACTTCAGCGATCAGCAACTGGCCGAGCTGAGCCGCCAGATCGATCCGGCCACGCGCAGCGGGCTCGCACTGCGGCCCCTCCCCGGCCGAGGGGAGCGCTTTCCGGTGGACGATCCCGATTTGGAACCGGTGCTGGAGCCCAGGCCGGTCAGTGATGTGCTGTTTCTGCAGGGTCTGCTCGAGGGACTGGCCGAGATTGAGCGGGCCGGCTGGGCCAGGCTGCGGCAGCTGGGAGCCCCGGCGGTGCAGCGGGTGATCAGCCTGGGCGGCGGGGCTCGCAATCCCCAGTGGCGGACCATCCGGGAACAGCACCTGGGGCGAACCGTGCTCAACCGGCCCCGGCTGAGCGCCGCCCAGGGCATGGCCAGACTGGCTGCGACCGTCTTTCATCAGCCATGAACAACACTCTGCGCACCTGGATCTCGATGGCGTTGTTCGTGGTTCTGGCGGGCTACGTCAGCTTCAGCGCCATCCGGCTGGGGGCGTTGCTCTGGCAGCGCTACGCCGGTGTCTGAGGCCCGCCCTCAGAATGGGATTCACTGACGTTCCGCGCCATGGCCGCCGACCCCCTCACCCCCGCCGTGAGCGATCGGATCTGCAAGCACATGAATGACGACCACGCCGAAGCGGTTCTGGCCTACGCCCGCCACTACGGCGGAGTTGCCGGAGCCAGCTCGGCCCGGATGCTGGCGATCGAACCGCAGGCGATGCGGCTGGAGGTGGATGGCGAGCCGCTGGAGGTGCCCTTCGACCACAGCCTCAGTGACAGCGAGGACGCCCACCGCACCCTGGTGGGGATGCTGCGGGACCTGCCCCGCAACTGAGTTTCCCGTCGGGGCCGCAGTCACCGGACCGGTGGCAATGCTGGGAACAGCGTCCGCATCAGATGCGCGTGCAATGCCGGATCGGTCACCCCAGCGCCATCCGCGGCGCCACTGCCCCCAGCAGCGACAACCCAGGTGCGGGGATGTGCACCGGCCCGAACCTGCCTGGCCTGCTGCAGTGGCTGCCGCTGGACTGGCTGCTGCTCCCTCCGCTGCATCAGGCGCTGCAGCTGCCCACCAATGGCCTGGCCGGCCTGGACCCATTGCCATGGTGGGCGGCAGGTGCCTATGCAGGTGACCTGCGCCGGCAACTCCTGGCCTTGCGGCGGGCCCCCCGCAGCCAGCGGCTCGCGCCCCTGCTGGTCGGGCTCCTCGCTCGTCTGACCAGCCTGCGGCAACCCGGCAGGGCCGCGACACCTCCGTTGCTGGTGGCGGTACCCAGCTGGAAGCGGCGTGGCAATCCCCTGCCGCCGCTTCTGGCGGAGGTGCTGGGCCGCGAACTGGGCTGGCCCAGGGGACAGCTGCTGGCGCGCAGCCGACCGGTGCTGGGCCAGCACCGGCTCGGACGGGAACTGCGCTGGCAGAACCAGCAGGGTGCCTTCCAATGCATGCAGCCCGCCTCCGGCAGACGGCGCCCCGTGCTGCTGCTCGACGACATCCTCACCACCGGGGCCACCGCCTGTGCCGCGGCGGCGGCGCTGCAGCACGGCGGCTGGCCGGTGCTCGGGATCGCCTGCGTGGCACGCACACCACCGGCGGGGCAGGGCCGCAGGAGCTGTGATCTAAGATCTGCTGGTCAATCGGGCCAGCGCCTCGGCGGGCCTGGGCTGACAAGCCGGTATAGCTCAGTTGGTAGAGCAGGCGACTGAAAATCGCCGTTTCCCCAGTTCAAATCTGGGTCCTGGCATTCTGAGGAGTCAGCATGTCGGCCGCAGGCACGGCTCTGCCTGCGGTCTCAGCTTGGTCGGTGGCAGGATTCCCTGGCTGGATCTCGTTCCAGTGGCTGGA
>JBFLKL010000181.1:0-6082 GCA_040883175.1 Synechococcaceae cyanobacterium
AGGCGCTGGGAGTTAATTCACCACTGGCGAAGATTTATGAGCGAAAAGGTAAAATTCTGGATCCCGCCGGCGTCGGCTGCGCGGTGAGGCCTACGACGCCGTGCTGGACGGATTCGTGGCGGCCGTGGAGGCGGTGTTCCCCGGAGCGTTCCTGCACTGGGAGGACTTCGGCAGTCCGCAGGCCCGGCGGGTGCTGGATCGCTACCGCCAGCGGCTGCCCAGCTTCAACGACGACATCCAGGGCACCAGCGCCGTTGCGGCGGCGGCGGTGCTGGCGGCATGCCGGGGCCAGGGGGTGCGGCTGGAGGAGCAGCGGATCGTGATCTTCGGAGCGGGCACCGCCGGCTGCGGCATCGCCAAACGGCTGGTGAGGCTGCTGCAGGCCCGGGGGCTGAGCCCCGAGGAGGCCCGCGGGCGGATCTGGGCCATCGACCGGCAGGGCCTGCTGCTGGAGGGCCAGGAATCCATTGCCCCGGCCGCTCGGCCCTACGCCAGACCTGCCGGCGATGGGGCCGGCTTCGAAACCGACGCCCAGGGCCGCATCGGGCTGCTGGAGGTGGTGCGGCGGGTGCGGCCCACCGTGCTGATCGGCACCTCGGCGGTGGCCGGTGCCTTCGACCGCGCGGTGGTGGAGGCGATGGTGGCGGGAATGGCCGACCGCGGCGCACAGCGGCCGATGATCCTGCCGCTCTCGAACCCAACGGCCCTGGCCGAGGCCACCCCGGCGGACCTGATTGACTGGAGCGGTGGCCGGGTCCTGGTGGCCAGCGGCAGCCCCTTTCCGCCGGTTCGGCACCGGGGCCGGGAGCGGCCCATCGGGCAGTGCAACAACTGCTTCGTGTTCCCGGGGCTGGGCTTTGCCTGCGTGGCGGTGGGGGCCACTGCCGTGAGCGAGGTGATGATCGATGCCGCCCTGGCGGCCCTGGTGGAGGCGATCCCCGCCAGCCACGATCCCGAGCTGCCGTTGATGCCCGCCATCGCCGACTGCCGGACGGTGGGTGCGGCGGTGGCCGAAGCGGTGGCCCAGGCGGCGGTGGAGGAGGGGCTGGCCCGCCTGGCCGACGGTGCCGAGGAGGCCCGGGCCTGCCTGCGGCAGGCTCACTGGAGCCCCAGCTACCGGCCCCTGCGGCCCATCATGGGCACAACGACGGCAGCACCATGAAGGCCAGCTGGAACGGTGGCGTGATCGCCAGCAGCGACGACATCGTGTCCGTGGAGGGCAACGCCTACTTCCCCGCCGAGTCGCTCTCGCCCGACTGCTTCCGCCCGTCCGACCACCGCACGGTCTGCGGCTGGAAGGGCGTGGCCCACTACTACGACGTGGTGGTGAACGGCCAGGTGAACGCCAATGCCGCCTGGTTCTATCCCGATCCCAAACCGGGGGCGGACCGGATCAGGGGCCGCGTCGCTTTCTGGAAGGGTGTCACTGTGACCTGACAACCGTGACCTGACCAAGGAGACGGATGTCCCGCCTTGGTACCCCTGCCCAGGAGCGCCAGAGTGCGACCACCTGATCTGATGCCGATGCCGCGTCCCCTCGAGGAGCTGCGCCGGTGGCTGGCCCAGCGGCTGCGTCGCTGGGCGATCGCCCTGGCGCCCCCGACCACCCCCCGGATCCCGCCCGGTCCCCCGCAGCCAAGCCAGGAGCCCAAGGCCGCCACCGGGCTGGCGCCACTGGCGGCCTGCCCGGCAACCCGTGAACCCCTGTCGGTGGAGCAGGCGGTGCTGGAGCGCAGCCTGAGTGTGCTGCGCCGTGAGGCGGCCGACGCCCTGGCCGCCCTGGGATCGGCCCATGCCCTGGTGAGCTCGGCCCGCTTCAGCCAGCTGCAGGAGGTGCGCCAGAGGGTGGCCGCGGGCCAGCTGCCTCAGGAGGCGCTGCAGACGATGGCGGCCGACTACCAGGGCTGGCAGAGCGACCAGGTGCGCCTCTTCGATGCCCTGGCGCTGGTGCTGCGCATGCGCATCCCCGGGGGCATGGCCCTCGAGCATGTGGGGGAGGACCTGGAGGAGCAGGCCCGTCACCACCTCACCAGCCTGGCTGTGGAATACCAGCGCGGCCTGCTGGCCCAGCAGTTCCGACCCTCCCGGGGATCCGCCGGCGGCCGTCCCGAAGCCGGCGACTGAGGCCGCCCTCAGGCCACCCCGGCCGCCGACCCTGCCCCGGCCGGGGTGGCCAGGGGTTCGGTCGCCACCCAGGGGATCAGCAGGGCCAGCACCGCCGCCATGAAGCACCACACCGAGGTGAAGGCCTGGATGAAGGCGATCCAGCTCAGCACCACACTCACCAGAAGGGCCAGCGCATACCAGGCCAGCCGTCGCGAGCCGCACAGCAGCAGCGGCGCCAGCACCACCAGCGCATAACTGGTCACCCCCAGCTCATGGGACACAAGGCCGTCGCCGAGCAGACGGGTCTGGTAGTTGATCGAGCCACCGGCGACCACCGGCAGCACCCGGCCGGGATCCACCAGCAGGGGCAGCCAGAGCCACAGCCCCAGGAGCACCCCCAGCGCGCAGCAGACGCGCAGCAGGGGCACGACCTCCGGCCGCCAGACACGGGCAGCCCGCAGGGAGCACCACGGAATCCAGGCGGGCCAGAAGCCATGGGCGAAGAACAGAAAGCCCAGGGAGGCGGGAAGGAGGAAGGACGACGCCTGAGGCCCGTCCAGTCCACGCCACACCAGTCCCTCCAGGGCCTGCTGCACTGCGAACAGCCAGGGGCACAGGGCCAGGGGCATCAGATCGGGCCGTTGCCGGCTGCGGCACACCCTCAGGGCCCAGACGCCGGCAGGCACCAGGGAACCCGCCGCGATGAAGCTGGCCGCACTGGAAAAACACATGGCAGGCCGCTCGGGGCAGGTTGTGCACCGAGAGCCTGGCAGAGCCGCTCGGCGGACCGACGCGTAGCCTGCTCAGACTTCCGTGCTGGCCGATCCCATGCGTGCCGTGCCGCTGCACCTCGATGCCGGGAGCGACGTGCACCGCAGCCTGGCGCAGCTGGCCGCGAGCCATCAGGCCGAAGGCTTCGTGCTGAGCGTGGTGGGCAACCTTTCCCAGGCCGCGTTCCAGTGTCCCGGTCAGGCCGTTCCCACCCTGGTGCGTGGGGAGCTGGAGATCATCACCTTGCAGGGAACACTCACCCCTGGCGGCGTGCATCTGCATCTCAGCCTCTCCGATGGCAACTGCCAGGTGTGGGGAGGCCATCTGGAGCCGGGCACCCTGGTGCTCAAGGGCGCCGATGTGCTGGTGGGCCTGCTGGAGGGTGCCCCCCCCTCCGCCGCTGCCGCCGCTGCGTCCCCTGCCGCTGACACCACCTGGCCACCGGCCCAGGCGGCTCAGCGTCCGCAGGAGCCACGGGTGGAGATCGTGGTGGCCCGCGGCTGTCCCTACAGCGCCCGGGCCCTGCGCATGCTTCGCACCCTCTCCATTCCCCACAGCGTGCAGCACACCGATCAGGGCCCGGTGCCCCAGGTGTTCATCGACGGGGTGAAGATCGGCGGCTACGACGCCCTGGCGGAACTGCACGGGCGAGGCGCGCTGGAGGCCCTCCGCCACCAGACCCTGCAGCAGCACTGAGCAGCGCCCATGCAGCTGCAGCTCACCACCCTCGCCGGCTGCGCCCTGGCGATCGGTGGCTATCCCCGCTTCGCCTACGACGCCCGGGGCGGGGGTGGCATCGGTTTGCTGGGCGATGACGGGGACGGCGGACGGCGGCTGGAGTTCAGCCCCCGGCACCTGCACATCCCCCCGCTGAACTGGCGCAGCACCCGCCTGCTCGGTCTGCCCCTGCCTCCAGGTCTGACGATCGCCATCGAGCCGCGGCGGCTCAGTGGCCACCTGGAGCCGCACAGCGGTGAACTCAGGCTGTGCTTTCAGGCCCGCTTCCACTGCAGCGCCCTGGGGATCTACCGGCCGGCGGCCCTGGAGATCGACACGGAGCTGCGCACCGGCGCCATCGCCAGCCGGCGCCACAACTGCCGCGGCTCGGTTCTGGACACCGACGGGGAGGGTCTGCTGGTGGGCGTGGCTGAGGTCCCGC
The DNA here is from genome assembly GCA_040883175.1 of Synechococcaceae cyanobacterium. Taxonomy (GTDB): domain Bacteria; phylum Cyanobacteriota; class Cyanobacteriia; order PCC-6307; family Cyanobiaceae; genus NIES-981. Next base: position 4,037 of record JBFLKL010000181.1, read on the forward strand.
GGAGCGGGGACCCCTGGCTGGACCGATTCCTGGGACTGCCGGATGAGGCCCTGGCAGTGCTGCGCTGCCGCCTGAGCCCGGCCGAGTCCGGGCTCAGAGCCGGCTGAAGCGCAGGCTGGCTGGCTGGCCCCAGTGGCCCTGCGCCTGCAGGGTGGGGTCGTTGGCGCACTGGTGGCGCAGAATCCAGAACAGGGATTCGGCGCTGTCGATCGCCAGGCTCTGCTGCAGCTCATCGAGACTGCGGGGTCGGCCGTCCTCCAGCTCGGCGATCAGGCGCTGCTGGAGCTCCAGTACGGCGGCCGCCGCCCGCTTGCCTGCTTCCACCCCGGGCTGGTCATAGGCATTGATGTTCACCAGTTCGGCATAGAGGCCCACGGCGCGCTCGAACAGGGCGATCAGGGCCCCCAGGCCGGCGGCGTCGAAGCGCCGCAGCGTGATCGTGAGGCTCTGCCGCCCGCCTTCCAGCAGTGCCTGGCGGGTGCCCTGCAGGAAGCCTTCGAGCACATCCCCGGGCCGCTCGCCCTTGATCGCCGGCAGATCCCCGGCATCCTCCAGCACTTCGATGAAGGTGACGAAGAAGTTGTCGATGCCGTCGCGCAGCTGCTGCACGTAGGCGTGCTGATCGGTGGAGCCCTTGTTGCCGTAGACCGCCAGACCCTGGTTCACAACGGAACCGCGGCGATCGCAGCGCTTGCCCAGGCTCTCCATCACGAGCTGCTGCAGGTAGCGGCTGAACACCGCCAGCCGGTCGCGGTAGGGCAGCACAACCATGTCGCGCCGACCACGGCCCTGGCCGGCCACATGCCAGGCGGCGGCGAGCAGGGCGGCTGGGTTGTCCTCCAGCCGGGGCCGCCGGGTGGCGGAGTCCATGGCGGCGGCACCCGCCAGAAAGGCATGGATGTCGATGCCGAGCAGGGCGGCGGGCAGGAGACCCACGGCGCTGGTGATGCTGGTGCGGCCGCCGACCCAGTCGAACATGTCGAAGCGCTGCAGCCAGCCCTCCTGCCGGGCCAGCTGATCCAGACGGCTGTCCAGCATGGTGATGGCCACGGCCTGGTCACTCCACTGGCCGCCCAGGGACTCCAGGCGGGCTCGCACCTGTTCCATGCCGATGCGCGGCTCGGGCGTGCCCCCCGATTTGCTCACGACCACCACCAGCGCACTGCGCAGGCGCTCGCCGAGCAGCGCCAGGGTGCGGCCGATGCCCTGGGGATCCACGTTGTCGATGAAGTGGAACGGCAGACCCCGGCCCACCCGGCCCAGGGCCTCCACCATCAGCAGCGGCCCAAGCCCAGATCCGCCGATGCCGATCCACACCACGTCGGTGAAGCGGCCGGCGGCAAGCTGCTCACGCCCGAAGGTCTCGATCCGCTCCACCTCGGCGGAAATGTGCGCTGCAGTGGCGGCGTCCGGAGCCAGCTCCGGCGTGCGCAGCCAGTAGTGGCCGACCATGCGCTGTTCATCGGCATTGGCGATGGCCCCGCCCTCCAGGGCGGTCATGGCCTTGAAGGCCTCAACGAAGCGCGGGCGCAGGTTGTCGAGATCGGCCGGACCGATCGCCATGCGACTGACGTCGAGCCAGAAGCCAAGACCGTCGTCGTACCAGAGCAGATCGCAGAAGCGCTGCCACTGGCGGCCGGGATCGGTGCGGTCGAACTCAGCGGTCATGGCCTCGGCTGCTCCGCGCAGGGGGACGCCTGCGCAACCTAGTCGTGCCCGAAACCCCGGGATACCGGGCGAAACCGGGGGCCGAGGCCAGCGTCGCGACCGATCCACAGGCGGAGGGGAGCTCAGAGGGGATTCCTTAGAATTGTTTCCATCTGCCTTTTCGCAGAACCCTTTGCCAGCGGTGCGCCACCTGATCGATCTTCGCCAGTTCATCGGTTGCCGTGGTCGTGCCGGAGCCCTGGGGCGCAGCGCCCGCCGGGCCCTCGGCCTGGCCGCCACCCTGATGCTGTCCATCAGCCTGCCCATGACCGGGAAGGGGCCCCCGACTTGGATGGACGGCCCCCTGGCGTTCGCCGAGGACGAGCGCACCCTCCCTGG
>JBFLKL010000182.1:0-8005 GCA_040883175.1 Synechococcaceae cyanobacterium
AGCGTGGAACTGCGCATCGAACCTGGCGAAGTGGTGTTGCTCACCGGTCCCTCCGGCTGCGGCAAGACAACCCTGCTGACTCTGGTGGGGGCCCTGCGTCAGGTGCAGCAGGGGTCAGTGCGCGTGCTGGGCCAGGAGCTGGCCGGTGCCGGCCGCTCCACCCGCCAGAGGCTGCGACGCCGCATCGGCATGATCTTCCAGGGCCACAACCTGCTGCGTTGCCTCACGGCTGAACAGAATGTGCAGATGGGGGCCGATCTGCTGCCGGGCCTCGGCTACCGGGCTCGGCGGGACCGCGCCCGGGAATGGCTGCGGGCTGTGGGGCTGGAGGACCATCTGGCCAAACTGCCCCACGATCTCTCCGGTGGCCAGAAGCAGCGGGTGGCCATTGCGCGTGCGCTGGCCGCCCAACCCCAGCTGCTGCTGGCCGATGAGCCCACCGCCGCCCTCGACTCCCGCAGCGGTCGAGACGTGGTGGAACTGGTGCAGCGCCTGGCGCGGGAACAGGGCTGCGCGGTGCTGATGGTCACCCACGACCCCCGCATCCTCGATGTCGCCGACCGGTTGGTGCGCATGGAGGACGGGCGCCTGTTTTCCGCCCAGCACGGCCGCCTGTCGTCTCTGCCGGAGGCCGTTGGTTAGGCTGAGCTCTGGCAAACCAAGAGGACAAGCCCATATGGCGAAACGCCGGAATCTCAAGAAGGAAAAACAGGAGCGCAACCGCGCCTACGCCCGCAAGTTCAAGAAGCGCAAGCTGCGCAATGACGGGCGCGGCGAAGGTGTCGGAAACGGCGTGACCGGCACCGCCAACAACGGTGGCGCCGCCGACTGATCACGGGACCCTCCACGCCCGGCGCTGGGGATCCTGCGGGATCCCCTTTTTGCTGGGACCCCTGACCGGGCTCACCTGAGCCGGCGCTCGCCTTCATCTCCATCCCCTGCCTCGCCAGCGTTGTCGCTCCCGGCATGCACCTGAGCGTCGTCATCCCCACCTACAACCGCCTGCCGATCCTGCGCAAGTGCCTGGCGGCCCTGGAGGTGCAGCAGCTCGCCGAACCGGTGAGCTCCTTCGAGGTGGTGCTCGTTGACGACGGCTCCAGCGATGACACGGTGGCCTGGATCGAAGCGCATCGGGCCGACCTGCCCCACGTGCGCCTGATCCGCCAGGAGCACGGTGGCCCGGCCCAGGGGCGCAACCGTGGCGTGGCCGCCGCCCGCGGGGATGTGGTGGTGTTCATCGACAGCGACCTGGTGGTGCGGCCCGACTTCCTGGTGCGCCACGCCCGAGCCCTGCGCGCCGACTGGGCGCTGCACAACGACCGGCTCAGCTTCACCTACGGGGCCGTGATCAACACCGCCAATTTCGACGACCCCACCGCAGAGCGGCACAAGCTGCGCGATCTCTCCTGGGCCTACTTCGCCACGGGCAATGTGGCCATCGAGCGCGAGCTGCTCGAGCGCGCCGGGCTGTTCGACACGGCTTTCAGTCTCTACGGCTGGGAGGATCTGGAGCTGGGGGAACGGCTGCGCCGGCTGGGGGTTCGGCTGATTCGCTGCCCGGAAGCCGTGGGGTATCACTGGCATCCCGCCCTCGACCTGGCCCAGATCCCGCGGCTGATCGAGGTGGAGCGCGAGCGCGCACGCATGGCACTCGTGTTTTTCCGCAAGCATCCCACCCGGCGCGTGCGCTTCATCGTTCAGTACACCTGGCTGCACCGGCTGCTCTGGGAGCTGGCCACCGCAGGTGGGCTGATCAATGTGCAGACGCTTCAGCCGCTGTTGCGCTGGCTGATCCGCCGCGGCAAGCCCGGCCTGGCCATGGAGCTGCTGCGCCTGCCGCTCAACCGCATCGGCGTAAGGACCCTGTTCCAGGAAGCCCGGAGGCCATCCCTTGGCACCGCCGCCGGCCCGCAGGGCAGTGGCTGAACGGGCCGCGGGGCCCATTTGATAGGGTTCACAGGTTCTTTCAAACCGCACACCTGCGTGTTTCGGGTGATCGGTGCGAGCTCCTGTGGGCGTGGCAGCCGGGCGTTGACCCGGAAGTCCCCCCTTGAACTCGGCGCACGGTCCCTGGCAGGTGGTGGCCAACCCGAAACTTCTCAACCATGGCTGTTGTCACTCTCGCCGAGATGATGGAGGCGGGTGCCCACTTCGGGCATCAGACCCGCCGCTGGAATCCCAAGATGTCGCGCTACATCTACTGTGCGCGCAACGGGGTTCACATCATCGATCTGGTGCAGACTGCGGTCTGCATGAATAATGCCTACAAGTGGGTTCGCAGTGCCGCCCGAAGCGGCAAGCGTTTTCTGTTCGTGGGCACCAAGAAGCAGGCCTCCGAAGTGATCGCCCAGGAGGCCACCCGCTGTGGTGCCGCCTACGTCAACCAGCGCTGGCTGGGCGGGATGCTCACCAACTGGACCACGATGCGGGCTCGGATCGAGCGCCTCAAGGACCTCGAGCGCATGGAGAGCTCCGGCGCCATTGCCATGCGGCCGAAGAAGGAAGCAGCTGTGCTGCGCCGGGAACTCGAGCGCTTGCAGAAGTATCTGGGTGGCCTCAAGAACATGCGCCGTCTGCCCGACGTGGTGGTGCTGGTGGATCAACGGCGTGAATCCAACGCGGTGCTGGAGGCTCGCAAGCTCGACATCCCCCTGGTGTCGATGCTGGATACCAACTGCGATCCTGATCTCTGCGAAGTGCCGATTCCCTGCAACGACGACGCGGTGCGCTCGGTGCAGCTGGTGCTCAGTCGCCTCGCCGATGCCATCAACGAAGGCCGCCACGGCTCCTCTGAGGACGCTGAGGCAGCCTGACGGCACGTCGCAATTCAGATCCCTACCCCCATCCCCCAGATTTCCTCAACCCATGGCTGAGATTTCGGCAAAGCTCGTCAAGACCCTGCGCGACAAGACCGGCGCCGGGATGATGGACTGCAAGAAGGCCCTCGCCGAGACCAACGGCGACACCGACAAGGCGATCGAATGGTTGCGCCAGAAGGGCATCGCCAGTGCCGAGAAGAAGGCGGGTCGCACCGCCGCTGAAGGTGCCATCGGTTCCTACATCCACACCGGTGCTCGCGTGGGCGTGCTGGTTGAGGTGAACTGCGAAACCGACTTCGTGGCTCGCGGCGAGATCTTCCAGGATCTTGTCCGCAACGTGGCCATGCAGATCGCCGCCTGCCCCTCCGTGGACTACGTGAGGGTTGAGGACATTCCCGCCGATGTGGCCGAGCGCGAGAAGCAGATCGAGATGGGACGCGATGACCTCGCCGGCAAGAAGGAGGAGATGAAGGAGCGCATCGTCAGTGGCCGGATCGGCAAGCGCCTCAAGGAAATGGCCCTGATGGATCAGCCCTACATCAAGGACACCGCCATGACCGTCTCGGAGATGGTCAAGCAGGTGGCAGGCAAGGTGGGCGAAAACATCCAGGTGCGTCGCTTCGTGCGCTTCAACCTCGGTGAGGGCATCGAGGTGGAATCCGCCGACTTCGCTGCCGAAGTGGCCGCCATGGGCGGTGCCGTCTGAGCACCGGACCCATCAGCGCGGATCTTCCCCAGGGCGCGGGCCACTCCCCGCTGGACGGCCTCCAGGAGGTGCGACGCCAGCTTGATCACGGATGTGACCTGCTGCGTGACGCCAATCCCGGTCGCTACCGCGACCTGGCCCTCTATCTGCAGGTTCTGCGCGACGTGCTTCCGGGTGCGGTGGAACAGGCCTGCTTCCACCTCGCCACTCGGTATCACCCTCAGCGCTACTGCGAACTGCCGCCGGATCGCCGCCGCAGCCTGCATGCGCGCAGCGCCGTTCTCGTGCGGCGGACCACCAGCCTGCTGACCGTGGAGCAGCTGAGCCGGCTGGCTGCCGGCATGGCGGCCGAGCGCCGGAAGCGGCAGCACGATCTTCTCCATCAGCTGCACCGACCCGCCGGAGACGGGACGTCGTTGCCGGCAGCCGGGCCCGATGACCGACAGTCACCGAAGCCGGACAGCGAGCCTGAAGGTTCTGTGCAGCTGGATCTCCACCTGCCTGTGGATCCGGGCTGGCCGGCGCTGGCGTCGCTGTGGGCAGCGGATCCCATCGAGAACAGCGACGGCTTGCCACCGCCTGACCATCCGGACGCGTTGGTCGAGGAGCTGAGTGTGGATGGGGAGCCAATGGCACCACCCCCGGAGACGCCGCCCCCCTGGGACTCTCCCGTGCTCCCGGCGGAGCCGCAGGAGCTCCTCATCTGGTTCGATGGCTACGAGCGCGCGCTGGTCCGTCGTCTGCGCAACCTCTCCCATGCTCTCAATCTGGAGCTGCTGCGCTCGGGTCTGGGCCGCAGCCTGCTGCCCCTGAGCCTGCTCGAGGCCGCACTTCGCGGCCAGATTGAACCCATGCAGGCACCGGCCAATCTGCTTCGGGTGCAGTTGCCGATCAGCCACCCCAGCGGCAGCCAGCTGGAGAGCGTGGCCGTGCTGGTGCGACCCGCCGATCTGGAGCTCGAACACCCCCGGCTGCGCAGTTGTCGCGCGCGACTGCAGCGACACCGCCAGGAGATACGCAGAATGGCAGATCAGCATCGCCGTCTGCAGCGACGGCTCCAGGCGCTCGAGGCGGAACGGCTGTGGCACCAGGACCACCCCAGGTACCGGCAGCACTAGATCAGGCAGCTGCTGACGCCTGGTTCCGCACCCTTCAGCAGGCCCTGCACCTGGAGGCCGAAAGGGGATTCGGGGATCTGATGGGGCGCCGGGAGCGCTTCAGTGCCTTCCTGGCCCGCAGCCTGCGGCAGCCGCCTGCGGGCCTCCGGGCCGACCCGCCTGAGCTGGCCCTGGCCAGTGAGTTCAGCTCCTATGGCGACCTGAGCGGCGGCCAGCGGCAGGGGCTGGTGCGCCGCTGCCGCCAGCAGCTGCACAGCTGGCGGCAGCGCCTGCGTCCCCCCAGCGAGTCGGCACCGCCGCGGTTGCGGCTGGCGGAACCCGGGAGCTCCGGCACTGCGTTGAACGGCGGCAGCGGTGGTGCCCAGCAGGCCAGCCTGAACCCTGACACCCCGCTGGCGGAGATCCGCGGCGTGGGACCCCGGACCGCGACGCGCCTGGCCCAGCTGGGGCTGTTCGTCGTTCGCGACCTGGTGCACTACTACCCGCGCGATTACCTCGACTACGCCAACCTGGTGCGCATCAGCGGACTGGTGCCGGGCAGCACCGCCACGATCGTGGCCACGGTGCGCCGCTGCCGCAGTTTCGTCAGCCCGCGCAATCCCCAGCTGGCGATCGTGGAGCTGCAGCTTGCCGATCCCACCGGCCGTCTGCGTGTCAGCCGCTTCTTCGCCGGTCGTCGCTTCACGACCCCCGGGTGGCTGAAGCTGCAGGAACGCCAGTTCCCTGCCGGTGCCACGGTGGCTGTGAGCGGTCTGGTGAGGGAGGGCCCCTACGGCCCCCAGTTTCAGGACCCCCTGATGGAGGTGCTGGCCAGTCCCCAGGCTCCCGTTCGCTCACCCCAGATCGGCCGTCTGATCCCGGTCTACGGCCTCACGGAGGGCCTCGGTGCCGACCGCATGCGCCAGGCGATCAGCGCTGTTCTGCCGGTGGTGGGTCGCTGGCCGGAACCCCTGCCGGAGGCCGTGATGCGACAGGAGGGTCTGATCGAACGGGCCCTGGCACTGCAGCAGATTCATGGCCCTGCCGACCGGGACCAGCTGCAGGCCAGCCGCCGGCGCCTGGTTTTCGATGAATTTCTGCTGATGCAGCTGGGCCTGCTGCAGCGCCGCCGGCAGCTCACCAGCAGGCAGGCACCCTCCCTCAGCCCCACCGCCGCGGGGGCCGCTTCCGGTGCCTGGCAGCAGGGCAGCCTGGTGCGGCGCTTCCTGGAGCTGTTGCCCTTCGGCTTCACGGCCGCCCAGAGGCGGGTGCTGGCCGAGATCCGCACCGATCTGGCCCGGTCCCAGCCCATGGCCCGCCTGCTGCAGGGCGATGTGGGCAGCGGCAAGACGGTGGTGGCGATCGCCGCCCTGCTCACCGCCATCGATGCCGGCTGCCAGGGGGCACTGATGGCCCCCACCGAGGTGCTGGCCGAGCAGCACCATGCCCGGCTGGCCGCCTGGCTGCCCCAGCTGCACGTGAGCTGTGCTCTGCTCACCGGCTCCACGCCGGCGCGACGTCGCCGCCAGCTGCTGGACGACCTCGTCAACGGCCAGCTGCAGTTGCTCGTGGGCACCCACGCCCTCCTGGAGGACCCGGTGCAGTTCGCCCGCCTCGGGCTGGTGGTGGTGGATGAGCAGCACCGGTTCGGGGTGCGCCAGCGCGACCGGCTGCTCAACAAGGGCATGCAGCCCCACCTTCTGACGATGACGGCCACACCGATTCCCCGCACCCTGGCGCTCTCCCTGCACGGTGACCTGGAGGTGAGTCAGATCGATGAGCTGCCGCCCGGTCGTACCCCCGTCCGCACCCGGTTGCTGCGTGCCTCCGAGCGGTCCGACGCCTACGCGCTGATCCGCGCCGAGGTGGCCCTGGGGCAGCGGGCCTATGTGGTGCTCCCCCTGGTGGAGGAGTCGGAGAAGAGCGATCTGCGCTCGGCTGTGGAGGTGCACAGCCAGCTCGCTGACGAGGTGTTTCCGGATCTGCGGGTGGGCCTGCTGCATGGCCGCATGGCCAGTGCCGACAAGCAGGCCGCGATCGCGGCCTTCGCCCGGGGGGACACCCACCTGCTCGTGAGCACCACTGTGGTGGAGGTGGGGGTGGACGTGCCCGAGGCAAGCGTGATGGTGATCGAGCACGCCGAGCGCTTCGGCCTGGCCCAGCTGCACCAGCTGCGCGGACGGGTGGGGCGCGGTGCCGCCGCCTCCCACTGTCTGCTGATCCATGACGGCCGCAACGCCCTGGCCCGCCAGCGCCTGGAGGTGCTGGTGCGCTCCAGTGATGGCTTCGAGATCGCCGAGATGGACCTGCGGCTGCGCGGTCCCGGCCAGGTGCTTGGCACCCGCCAGAGCGGCCTGCCCGATCTGGCTCTGGCCAGCCTGGCCGACGACGGCGAGGTGCTGGAACGGGCACGCGACGTGGCCCGGCGGATCCTGAAGCAGGATCCGGATCTGGCCGGGCTTCCCCACCTGGCCCGGCTGCTGGCCCGGCAGCGCCGGAGCCTCAGCGAGCCCGCACCGCTGAACTGAGTCCCTGCGCAACCCGGCAGCACCGCATCCAGCATCGCCATCCAGCACCCTCCGACGATCAGTGAGCACCCGCCCCTGGACTGCCATCCCCATCCATGACAGCGGCGAACCGCTGGAACCCCTTCCGGCCGACCTGCTGCGGCTCGAACCCCATCCCTACGCCGCCCTGGGAGCCCCCTACGGCAGCGCCGCTTCCCCCTTCCGTCTGCGCCCGGCGCTGAACAGGCGGTTGCTGCACGCCCAGACGCTGCTGCGGCAGGAGCAGCCCGGCTGGGGTTTGGCGATCTTCGACGCCTGGCGGCCCCTGGCGGTCCAGGCGTTCATGGTGGAGCACAGCATCGCCGGCACCTGCCGCGAGCGTGGGATCGACCCCGCCGTGGCCAGCCCCGCCCGGGAGGCTGTGGTGGCCGAAGTGGGCCGGTTCTGGGCACCACCCAATCCCGATCCCAGCGCCCCGCCGCCCCACAGCACCGGGGGCGCCGTGGATCTCACCCTGGCCGGCCCCGATGGCGGACCACTGGACATGGGCTCGGCCATCGATGCAATCGGGCCAGTGTCGGAGCCCGATCACTTTCTCCATGCCTGCCGCGCCTGTCCGGATCCGGAGCTTGAGGGCCGCTACCGCTGCTGGCACGCGCGCCGCAGCCTGCTGCGCCGGGTGATGGAGCAGGCCGGCTTTGCCCAGCATCCCAACGAGTGGTGGCACTTCAGCTGGGGGGATCAGCTCTTGGCCTGGCGCACAGGCCAGCCCCGCGCGCTCTACGGCAGGCGAAAAATATCCTCAGCAAGAGGGCCCCTCAGGTACGACAGCCGGGGAATTGGCGTCAACAGCCACCCACCCCCACCAATCGCAGC
>JBFLKL010000183.1:0-3460 GCA_040883175.1 Synechococcaceae cyanobacterium
AGAGAGCGGGATACCGGGCGATGGTAACAACGTTCCGCGGCACTGCGAGCTTGTCTGCAATGGGCTGAAATCCCTTGCTGGAGCTGGCTTCTGCCGGCCGCCGCCGCCCCGGCCGCCGGCCTCCGCGCCAAGATGGCCCCACTTCACTCCGTCCTGCCGGATGGCATCCACCGACGTGACCGATGTGACCTCCAGGTCCGACGTGACCTCCCCGACCGATGTGCTCGAGCAGTCGGTGCTGGGTTCCCGCCGCCCCTCCAACCTGGTGGTGGCCGTGGTGGTGACCCTGGGCGGCGTGGGCTTCCTGCTCACCAGCCTCTCCAGCTACCTGCACCGCGACCTGCTGCCCGTCGGCCACCCGGCCGATCTGGTGTGGGTGCCCCAGGGGCTGGTGATGGGCCTCTACGGGGTGGCGGCCGTGCTGCTGGCCTCCTATCTGTGGTCGGTGATCGGCATCGACGTGGGGGGTGGCAGCAACCGCTTCGATCGCACCGCCGGCACGGCCACGATCACCCGTCGGGGATTCCGCCGCCTGATCGACGTGCAGATCCCGCTGCGCGACATCCAGGCGGTGAAGGTGGAGGTGCGCGATGGCCTCAACCCCCGACGCCGCCTGGCGCTGCGGGTGCAGGGTCGCCGTGACATGCCCCTCACCCGGGTGGGCGAGCCGATGCCCCTGGCCGACCTGGAACTCGCCGGTGCCCAGCTGGCCCGCTTCCTCGGCGTGCCCCTGGAGGGGGTATGAGCTTGCGCGCCTGTCTGGCCGCTGCCGGCCTGGCGGCGGTGCTGCTGCTGGGCGGCTGTGCCGCCGGCGGCCAGGACGGACCCGAGATCGGCTGCGCCACCGCCGCCACTCCCTGCCTGAGCGGTGACGCCACGGTGGCCCTCACCACCAGCAAGGGCGAGGTGCGCCTCGACCTCGACGGTGCCGCCGCTCCCCTGACCGCCGGCAACTTCCTGGATCTGGTGCGGCGGGGCGCGTACAACGGCACCGCCTTCCACAGGGTGGTGCGCCAGCCCACCCCCTTCGTGGTGCAGGGCGGCGATCCGCTGTCGGCCAATCCGGTCACACCGGCGAACCAGTACGGCAGCGGCAACTTCATCGATCCGGACACCGGTCAGGCGCGCCTGATCCCCCTGGAGCTGAAGCTCAGCGGCGAGGAGTCCCCCCGCTACGGCGAGGTGATCACCAGTCCCACCGCGAACCGGCAGCTGGTGCTGGCCCACCAGCGCGGTGCCGTGGCCATGGCCCGCTCCGCCGATCCCAACTCCGCCAGCGCCCAGTTCTATGTGGCGCTGCAGGCGCTGCCGGAGCTGGACGGGCGCTACGCGGTGTTCGGCCGGGTGAGTTCCGGCATGGACGTGGTCGACCGCATCCAGCAGGGCGACCGCATCATCAGGGCCACGGTGGTGGAGGGTGGCGACTAGGCCGGAACGCGCTTCTCGGAGGCGGTGACCTTGAGCAGTTCGGTGTTCACGCCGGAGGCCCGCTCCAGGGCCACCTTGCCGGTGCGGGCGATCTCGAGGATGCCGTAGGGCTCCAGCAGCTGCTCGAGGGCCACCAGCTTGCCGGGGTCGCCCACCACCTCGAGGGTGAGGGCCTCATCGGCCACATCCACCACCCGGGCACGGAACACCTGCACCAGCTCCAGGATCTCGCCGCGCTGACGCACCGGCGCCGCCACCTTGAGCAGCATCAGCTCGCGCTCCACCGCGGGGATGGTGGAGAGATCGATCACCCCCAGCACGTTGATCAGCTTGTCGAGCTGCTTGGTCATCTGCTGGAGGGTGCGGTCGTCGCCCTCCACCACCATCGTGAGACGGGACATGCCGTGCTTCTCGGCCGGCCCCACCGCCAGGCTCTCGATGTTGAAACCGCGGCGGGCGAACAGTCCCGAGATCCGGCTCAACGCCCCGGACTCATCCTCCACCAGCACCGAGAGGGTGTGCTTCATGGCCGCTACCTGTGGATGCCAAGTTACCGCTCCGGCTCCGCGGTGAGGGCCGCCGCCGGCAGGCGCCCGAGCCAGCCCAGCAGGGCCCGGTTGAAGCGCTCCGGAGCCTCATCGTGGGGGCAGTGGCCGCAGTGCTCCAGCACCTCCAGCGGCAGCCCCGGCCGCAGCGACAGCACCTGCACGGCCATGCGCACCGGCACCAGCCGGTCACGCTGGCCCCAGAGCAGCAGCATCGGCTGACGCAGCCGCCCCAGCAGGGCCGGTGCCGTGGCGCCGTGGGGCCGCAGGGCCATGGCGATGCTCATCGCCCGCAGGGCCCGCACCGCACCGGGGCGCTGGGCCGGGCGGGCGATCAGCCGGCGCAGCTCCCCATCGCCGATCACCGGGCTGGCATAGGCCGACTGGATGCCCAGATCCAGCAGCGGCGAATGGGCCAGCAGGGGCACCAGCAGCTCGAGCGGCAGCAGCCGGCAGAGGGCGATCACCAGCCAGCGCTTCAGACGCCGCCGCCAGGGGGGGCGTCGCGGCGGGCGGGCCTGGGGGGCGGTGAGCAGGGTGGGATCGGGGAGCGGCACCGCCGCCACGGCCCGCACCCAGGCGGGAAAGAACACGGCGCAGCTGAGGGCCACCAGGCCGCCGAGGGAATGGCCCACCAGCACCGCCGGCGCACCCACCACCTCGGCCAGGAAGGCCTGCAGCTGGCGCGCCCAGAGGCGGTTGTCGAGGCGCAGGGCGGGCTGGCTGGAAGCCCCGAAGCCGATCAGGTCGAGGCCGTACACCTGCCAGCCGGCGGCCGCCAGGGCGGCGGCGTTGCGGCGCCAGTGGCCGCTGGCGGCTCCGAAGCCGTGCACCAGCAGCAACGGCGGGTGGCCGGCGTCACCGAGCACGCGCCAGTGGCAGCTCTGGCCACGCCACATCCACTGGCTGTGGTGCCCCCAGTCGGCGTCGCCGGCGCCGCTGGCAGGGTCGCTGCCGGCGGAGGGGGCCCGCTTGGCAGGCTGGGGCTCGACTCTCAAGGCGGCTGGTCCCTGGATTCCTGCGCTGCTGATCACTATTGCGAAGCCGGGGCGCGGCTGCGGCTCGGCGGTGGCTTCTTCCGCCCGCAGTCGCGCGCCAGCCGCGACCTGGGGGTGCTGCTGGCCCGCGCGCTCGGAGCCGGCGGCGCGCTGGCGGGCCGACCGTTGCGGGTGCTGGATGCCATGAGCGGCTGCGGCATCCGCAGCCTGCGCCTCGGACTGGAGGCCGGGGCCGCCGCCGTGTGGGCCAACGACGCCGATCCCGATCGCCTGCCGCTGCTGCGCGCCAACCTGGCGCCGCTGCAGGCCGCCGGCTGCGCGCTGCGCCTCACCGCCCTCACCGCCCAGCAGCTGCTGGCGGGCTGCCTGGAACGCCGGCAGCGCTTCGAGCTGGTGGACCTGGATGCCTTCGGCTGCCCCACCGCCCTGCTGCCCCTGGCCCTGGAGGCGGTGGCCCTGGATGGGGTGCTCGTGCTGGCCAGCACCGAT
>JBFLKL010000184.1:0-8882 GCA_040883175.1 Synechococcaceae cyanobacterium
ATTGGCGTCGGTGAAGCTCATCGCCGGCCGCTCATGGCGGTAAGGGGCGCCGCTATCGAAGCCGGTGGCGATCACGGTGACGTGGATCTCACCCTCAAGGTGCTCATCCACGACCGCGCCCACGATGATGTTGGCGTCGGGATCCACCACCTCGTAGATCACTTCCGAAGCGGTGGTCATGTCCTCGAGGGTCATGTCCTTGCCCCCGCTGATGTTGATCACCACCCCTTTGGAGCCGTCGATGCGGGCCGACTCCAGCAGCGGGCTGGTCATGGCCGCCTGGGCGGCCTCGCTGGCGCGGCTGCGGCCGGAGCCCACCCCGATTCCCAGCAGGGCCGTGCCGGCGTCGGACATCACCGAACGCACGTCGGCGAAGTCGACGTTCACCAGGCCTGGGCGGACGATGATGTCGCTGATGCCCTTGACGCCCATGCGCAGCACGTCGTCGGCGGCGCGGAAGGCCTCGTTCAGGGGAGCCCCGGCGATCGCGTCCCGCAGGCGGTCGTTGGGAATCACGATCAGGGTGTCCACATGCTCGGCCAGGCGGGCGATGCCTTCCTCGGCCTGGCGCTGGCGCTTGCGGCCCTCGAAACCGAAGGGCTTGGTGACAATCCCCACGGTGAGGGCACCCACTTCCTTGGCCACCTCCGCCACGATCGGCGCCGCGCCGGTGCCTGTGCCGCCGCCCATGCCGGCGGCGATGAACACGAGATCAGCGCCCTGCAGGGATTCCTGCAGCTCGCTGCGGGATTCCTCGGCGGCCTTCTGGCCGATCACCGGGTTGCCGCCAGCCCCCAAGCCGCGGGTGAGCATCTGCCCCAGCTGGGTGCGGTGCTGGGCGGCTGACTGGAGAAGGGCCTGGGCGTCGGTGTTGAGCACGCGGTAGCCCACCCCCTGGAGATCGGAGGCGATCATGCGGTTCACCGCGTTGCTGCCGCCACCACCCACACCGATCACCTCGATCCGAGCCGTTTGGCTGGGGACGATGCCGAGGGATTGGGGTGGGCTGGAGGTCATGACGGTGGTGGGGGGGGAAGCTCCGTTGGCAGAGGGGATATCAGCTCCCATGGGGTAATCCAAATCGAGGCTCTTCTGGTTGACCTGCACGTTCCCGCTGACCTGCCCGTGCATGCTGTCGAGCGCCTGTGAGGCGGAATCGATGAAGTTTCACACGATTACCGGATTTCTGGGGGGCTGCTGCTCGTCTGCGCACATTACAGGCCCTGTTCGCGGTTCCATCACGGACAGATCCTGGCCTGGTCGGATCAGGGCTGGGCTGCGGTCGGCCCCGGTTTGGGCGGCTGTGCCACGGCGAGTTCAGGCTGTTCCGGTTCCGTGAGGTCGATCGCCTGCAGCGGCTTGCCCTGAAGATGGGGAGGCAGGGTTGTGATCAGGTGTTCGAGCACCTCCAGCCGGCGGGCCAGCCGGGCGTCGGGGGGGCCCAGACGCACGATGCCCAGGCTGGTGCTCTGCACCGAGAGGCTGCCGTCCGGCTCGAACCGGACCTGGCGCAGATCGGCACGGAGCCGCTCGCTCGACTGCAGCATCAGGTTCAGCGCCGGCCGGTGGCGCTGCTGCCAGCCCAGCACCTGCAGGCCCTCGCCGGAGACGCTGGTCAGGCCCTGTCCCTGGCGGGCGCTCATCCATTGGCCGTGGCGATCCACGAAGCCGTGCTCCACACCGTCGGGCCCGCGCCGCTGGGCCCGGGCCACGGGTTCCCGGTCCACCAGCTCCACCCGCAGGCGCGGTGGCGCCATCCAGCGGCTCACCCGCACCTGCTCCACCGGCAGGGTGGCCTGCAGCTCGGTGGCCAGGCGGCGTGGCTCCAGGCTGAGGAGGGGCTGGGGGAAGCTGAGTCCGGCGGCGCTGATCACCTGCTCCCGGCTGACGTTGCGGCTGCCCTGCACCTCCACCTGCTCGGCGCTGCTCAGGGTCCAGCCCTGGCGCAGGAGCAGGGTGCCGAGGCCGGCGCTCAGGCCCAGCAGCACCAGCATCCGCCAGGCGTTCCGCAGGCGCTCGTTGCGCCGCTGCAGGCGCAGCTCGCGGCGACGCTCGACTCCTGGAGGAAGGGGGCGGGCCTGGCTCACAGCTCGCAGCGGGAGCGGGCCATCAGCTCGCCCATCCAGCGACGGGCCCGATCGGCATCGGCGAAGGCCAGATCCTTCTGCTCACCGCCCCCCACCAGCCGCAGCCGGCAGACGCCCTGGGCCTCGTCGGTGAGGGGGGCTTCCCCGGAGCGGAGGGCGAGCAGCTCCACCAGCTCCAGCTGCTTGATCACAAAGGTGTCCTCCAGCTGCAGCTGGCCGGCCTCGAAACGGCTCCAGCTCAGCACCCCATCCACCAGCCGGGCCGCTCCACAGCCGTCGAGCTTGGCCAGCTCGGCGCCTTCCGCCCACTCCCGGAACAGCTGCTGCCGTCGCCTCTCCAGCCAGCCCAGAGCAACCAGCAGCACGAAAACCAGCAGCAGCGGCAGCCACAGCAGTCCGTGACTCATCGCCCCAGGCCTCCGGCGAGCAGGGTGTGGGGGCATTCTCCCGCCGACTGCACGAGTTCGTGCACCAGCGCATCGAGTGCAACACCGCTGGCCTGCCACAGCATCGGATACATGCTCTGGCTGGTGAAGCCCGGCAGGGTGTTGATCTCGTTCAGCCAGAGCGAGCCGCTGGCTTCGTCGTAGAAGAAGTCCACCCGGGCCAGACCGGTGGCGTGCACCGCCTCGCAGGCCCGGATGGCCATCGCCCGGGCCCGGGCGGCGATCGCCTCGGGCACCGGCGCCGGGATCACGGTGTGACTCCTGCCCTCGCTGTATTTGGTCTCGTAGTCGTACCAGTCGGCGTCGAAGCGGATCTCGCCCAGCACCGAGGCCTCGAGCGGCCGGCCGTTGCCGCCCTTCACGGCGCATTCGAGCTCCCGGGCCCTCACACCCTGCTCCACCACGATGCGGGGGTCGAGGGCGGCGGCCTCCCGCAGCCCAGCCAGCAGCCCGTCGCGACCCGTGGCCTTGCTGATCCCCACCGAGGAGCCCAGGTTGGCGGGCTTGACGAAGCAGGGATAGCCCAGCTGCCCCTCCAGCCTGTCCAGCAGCCCCTGCGGGTCCGCTTCCAGCTCGGCGGCGGCCACGCAGGCGTAGGGCACCTGGAGCAGGCCGGCGGCGGCGAAGGCGGCTTTCATGGCCTGCTTGTCCATGCCCACCGCCGATCCCAGCACGCCGGAGCCCACGAATGGCACCTGCATGAGGGTGAACAGGCCCTGGATCGTGCCGTCCTCGCCGTTGGGTCCGTGCAGCACCGGAAACCACACCTCCATCTCCAGGGCGCCGGCGGGAAAACCGCGGAAGCCCGGCGTTGCCGGAGGGGCTGAGGGGTGGCTCAGGGCCTGCTCGAGCTGCTCGGCGCTGGCCGGGGTGCCCTGGGCCAGCACCGCATCAGCCAGCTCCGGGCCCCACCAGCGGCCCGCCGGGTCGATGTAGAAGCAGCGCAGCGCATAGCGTCCGCCGTTGGCCCCCTGCCGCAGGCCACGGGCCACCGTCGCCGCCGAGCGGATCGAGACGGCGTGCTCGCCCGAGGCCCCCCCGAAGACCAGACCGACGCGCGTCGGAGCGGGATCGGTCGGAGCGGAGCTGGCGGCAGGGGGCATCGGCGGGCGGAGGGACCCAGCCCACGGGCGCGCCGGCGGCAACCGTCCAGCGCGCCCGTGGGCTGAAACTCAGGCCAGTGTGCCGCTCAGGGAGAAGGCGCGCACCTCCCCGATCCGCACATCCACCAGCTCGCCGGGCTGAATCGCCGAGCCATCGGCCCGCCGGCCGGGGAAGAAGGTGAGCCGGTTGGTGCGGGTGCGGCCCATCACCTGAGCCGGATCCCTGGGATTGCTGCCCTCCACCAGGATCTGCTCGGTGCGGCCGGCGTAGCGGGCGCTGCGCTCCCTGGCCTTGGTTTCCACCAGGGCGTTGAGCTCCCGCAGGCGCTCCACCTTCACCTCCTCGCTGAGCTGGCCGGGCCAGTCGGCGGCGGGGGTGTTGGGCCGGGGCGAGTAGGCGGCGGTGTTCACCTGGTCGAAGCCGATCTCCTCGATCAACGCGAGGGTGCGGCGGTACTGGGCGTCGGTCTCGCCCGGGAAGGCCACGATCACATCGGCACTGATGGCCGCGTCGGGCATGCGCTCGCGGATGCGATCGATGATGCGGCGGTAGCGGTCCACCGTGTAGCCGCGGCCCATCGCCCTGAGCACGGCGTCATCGCCGCTCTGGAAGGGGATGTGGAAGTGCTCGCACACCTTGGGCAGCGCGGCGCAGGCGTCGATCAGGCGCTCGGTGAAGTAGCGCGGATGGCTGGTGGCGAAGCGGATGCGCTCGATGCCCTCCACCGGATGCACGAAGCGCAGCAGGTCGGTGAGGGTGTGCCGGCGGCGGGCTTCGGGGGTGATGCCGGGCAGGTCGCGCCCGTAGGCATCGATGTTCTGTCCCAGCAGGGTGATCTCCCTGTAGCCCTGGGCGGCCAGCCCGTCCATCTCCAGCCTGATCGCCTCGGGCAGGCGCGACTGCTCCTGACCGCGCACCGAGGGCACCACGCAGTAGGTGCAGCGCTCGTTGCAGCCGTAGATCACGTTCACCCAGGCGCACACCGCGCTATCGCGGCGGGCGGTGGTGATGTCCTCGAGGATGTGGTGCTCGTCGGTGGCCACCACCTGCTGGCCCTGCTCCACCCGTGCCAGCAGGGTGTCGAGGCGGTTGGCGTGCTGGGGGCCCATCACCAGGTCGAGCTCGGGCACGCGCCGCAGCAGGGCTTCCCCCTCCTGCTGGGCCACGCAGCCGGCCACCACCAGGGTGAGATGGGGGTTGGCGCGCTTGCGCCGGGCCTGGCGGCCCAGGTAGCTGTACACCTTCTGCTCCGCGTTGTCGCGGATGGTGCAGGTGTTGTAGAGCACCAGATCGGCGTCCAGTTCCGCCGCCGCCTGGTGGAAGCCCATGGCCTCCAGGATCCCGGCCATGCGCTCGGAATCGGCCTTGTTCATCTGGCAGCCGAAGGTGGTGATCCAGTAGCTGCCGCGCCCGGCCTGGCGGGCGGAGGCGGGGGCTGAACCCGGAGCGGTGCCGGGTGCTGCAGAGATTGTGGCCGTCATGCCGACAGTTTCGGCCATCACGGCTGCGGACGGTGCCCGCATCCATGCCAGCGTGAACGGGCCACACCGTTGGTCCGGGGCTGCCGACCCGATGCGCTGCCGCATCCACCATTTCAGCCTCACCAAGGCCGTGCCGCTGACGATCAGCCGTGGCACCACCGCGGCGGTGGAGCACCTGCTGGTGGCGATCGAGCAGGACGGCATCACCGGCATCGGGGAGACCGGCGGCCTGGACACCGGCCACCGCCGCTACGACACCGCGGCGATCGCCGCGGAGCTGGAGGCGCTGGTGCCTCACCTGGAACCCCTGGCCCCGGAGCCCCGGCAGGCGCTGGAGCCCCTGCTGGCGGAGCTCTCGCCTCCGGCCCGCTGCGGTCTGGATCTGGCGCTGCACGACTGGTGGGGCAGGCGGCTGGGGCAGCCGCTGCACCGGCTCTGGGGGCTGGATCCGGGGGCCTGCGTCGCCACCAGCGTCACCCTGGGCCTGGCGGCGCCTGCGGCGGTGCTGGCGCGCCTGGAGCGCTGGTGGGCCCAGCTGCCGGCCACCCGGATCAAGCTGAAGCTGGGCAGTCCCGACGGCATCGACCACGACCGCCGGCTGCTGGAGGTTGTGGCCGCGGCGATCGAACGGCGCCGCCGGATCAGTGGCGGGCCCTGTGAGCTGCAGGTGGATGCCAACGGTGGCTGGGATCTGGCCGCCGCCCGCGCCATGCTGGAGGCGCTGCAGCGGGCCGGGGTGGTGCTGCTGGAGCAGCCGCTGGCCCCCCTGGCCGATCCCGTGCTCGACGCCGCCGGCTTCGCCGCCCTCCACAGCGACTGCCCCATCCCCCTGGTGGCCGACGAGAGCTGCTGGGATCTGCACGATCTGCTGCGCCTGGCCCCCCATGTGGATGGCATCAACATCAAGTTGCTCAAGTGCGGTGGCCTGGAGGAGGGGTTACTGATGGCTCGCACGGCCTGCCGCCTGGGGCTGGGGGTGATGCTGGGCTGTTACTCCGACGGCGGCCTGCTCAACGGCGCCGCCGCCCAGTTGCTGCCGTTGGTGCGCTGGCCCGATCTCGACAGCCACCTCAACCTGCTGGACGATCCCTTCAGCGGCGTGGAGCTCCGCGGCGACACGCTGCAGCCCTCGAGCGCTCCGGGACTGGGAATCCTGCTGCGCCCGGGGATGGAGGCGCAGCCGCGGCGGGGCGATCCATGCTGAGCCCCGATCAGCGGCTGGTGGTGCTGCTGCACGGCGGCCTGGCCGACCTCAGCGGCAAGACCGGCCTGGCCCTGCTGCGCTACCGCAGCGGACCGGTGGTGGCCGTGGTGGATCCCGCCCATGCCGGCCGCTCCCTGGCGGAGGTCACCGGCATCGACCGGCCCGTGCCGGTGGTGGCCTCGCTGGCGGAGGCGCTCGCCTTCGAGCCGGAGGTGGCGGTGGTGGGCCTGGCCCCCTCGGGCGGGCGGCTGGCGGCGGAGGTGCGCGCCGATCTGGCGGCGGCGCTGGCGGCGGGGCTGAGCGTGGCCTGCGGGCTGCACAGCCGCATCGGCGATGATCCGGAACTGGCGGCGCTGCGTCGCGATCCGGCGTGGATCTGGGATCTGCGCCGCGAACCGCAGGGCCTGGCGGTGGCCACCGGCCGGGCTACGGACCTGCCCTGCCGGCGGTTGCTGGCGGTGGGCAGCGACATGGCCGTGGGCAAGATGAGCGCCTGTCTGGAGCTGGAGGTCGCGGCCCGGCGGCGGGGTGTGGCGGCCCGCTTCGTGGGCACCGGCCAGGCCGGCATCCTGATCAGCGGTGCCGGAGTGGCCCTTGATGCGGTGCGGGTCGACTACGCCGCCGGCGCTGTGGAGGACGCGGTGCTCAGCGCCGGCGAGGGACTGGGGCCCGACGGCCTGCTGCTGGTGGAGGGACAGGGCTCGCTGGCCCATCCAGGCTCCAGCGCCACACTGCCGCTGCTGCGCGGCAGCCAGCCCACCCACCTGCTGCTGGTGCACCGGGCCGGACAGCGCCATCTCAAGGGACTGCCGCAGGTGCCGATCCCACCGCTCACCGAGCTGATCGCGGTGGCCGAGGGCCTGGCCGCCCTGGGCCGTGCCGACGGGGTGCGTCCCCGGGTGCGGGCCGTGGCACTCAACACCGCCCGGCTGGATGCCACCGCAGCGGCAGCGGCGCTGGCTGCCACCGCCGAGCGCACCGGCCTGCCCTGCGCTGATCCGGTGCGCCACGGGGGCGAGGGGCTGCTGGAGGCCGTGCTGGCCTGAGAAAGAGGGCGAGCGAGGGGATTCGAACCCCCGAATGGCGGCGCCACAAGCCGCTGCCTTAACCACTTGGCGACGCCCGCCGTGGCGAGTGCCAATGTACCAATCTGTCCGGCTGCTGTTCCCGCTTGGCCCCCGCGGTCCGAGGTTCCTGGTCTTATGGGCTCCTGCTGGCCGCTCTGGCTGCCGCCGGGCTGGGGGTCAGCAACCCCTCGCCGGAGGCGTACGAGCGCTTCGCCGCCACCCATCTGGTGAAGGAGATCGAGCACCAGCTCTGTGACGGCGATGTGCTCCCCCCCCTGGTCCGGCTGGCGCTGCCCAACTGCAGCGAGCTCGTGCAGGCTCAGCATCTGGCCATCGCTGACCTGGTGAGCCGCCACACGCGGCGCTGGAATCTCGGCCTCTTCAGTGTGTACCGCAGCGTTGTGGGCGGGCAGAAGGTGCTCCTCTGGCACCTGCCCCTGTTCCGCGCCACGGTGATCGGGGTGGCGGGCCAGTTCCTGGTGCTGCAGGCCACAGTCGACGACGTCGAGCCGTGACTGCCGCTCCCGAGCGCCTGCGCCTCCGCCTGCCGCGGAGCCTGCTGGATCCCAGGCTCAGCGGTCTGCCGGTGGGCTGCGGCGATGGGCTGGTGGCGATCGAGCTGGAGCAGCGCCAGGGCCGGATCACGGCCCTGAGGCCCCTGGCCGCAGCCGATGCCGCCGCCGGGTCGCTGCCCCTGGCCCTCACGCCGTTGGTGGAGCCCCATGCCCACCTCGACAAGTGCTTCACCGCCGCCGCCTTCCCCAACCCGGAGGGCACCATCGCCGGGGCCATGGCCCGCAACCGCCGGGAGGCCGAGCAGCGCACCGGCGAGCAGGTGCTGGAGCGGGCGGAGCGGGCCCTGGAGCGGGCCTGGCGCCACGGCCTGCGGGCCATCCGCAGCCACATCGACAGCGGCGGGCCGGCCACGCGCCCCAGCTGGGAGGCGCTGCTGGAACTGCGCCGGCGCTGGTCCGGCCGGGTGGACCTGCAGCTGGTGGCCCTGGTGCCCCTGGTCCACTGGAGCAGCGCCGAGGGGGAGGAGCTGGCCCGCTGGGTGGCCGATCGCGGCGGCTGGCTGGGAGGGGTGCTGGGGCCGCCCTACGGGCGCCTTCGCTCCGATCGTGACGCCCTGGGGGCCCTGCTGGGCCTGGCTGAGCGCCTGGGCACCGGCGTGGATCTGCACGTGGATGAGGCCGACGACCAGCCCGGCCGCGGCGTGACCCTGGTGGCGGAGGTGGCCGCCGAACGGCGCTGCGGTGTGCCGATCACCTGCAGCCATGCCGCCAGCCTCTGCCTGCTGGGATCGCGGCGCCTGGAGCGGCTGGCGGAGCAGCTGGCCTCGCTCGGGATCGCGGTGGTGGCCCTGCCGCTCACCAACCTGTGGCTGCTGGGGCGGCGCCCGGAGCGCACACCGCGGCTGCGGGTGCAGGCGCCGGTCCGCAGCCTGCAGCGGGCCGGGGTGCTGGTGGCGCTCGGTGGCGACAACGTGCAGG
>JBFLKL010000185.1:0-9899 GCA_040883175.1 Synechococcaceae cyanobacterium
AGTGATGCACGAGCGCAACGCTCACAACTTCCCGCTCGACCTGGCGGCCGCCGAGGCCACGCCGGTGGCGCTGACCGCCCCCGCGATCGGCTGAGGCTTAGGTCCCAGGTTCAATCACCGAATCCTGCAAACCCCCCTCCTGCGAGGGGGGTTTTTTGTTGCGCAGCCATCGAGCCTTTCGGGAGCGGGCTTTAAGAGCTGCGGGAAAGCTGCGGGGTTGGGATTTACGGATACGAACATCTCGCCTCTATTTCTATTTGTAGCGAGCCGGTGACGCATGGGAGACCTTGTCGGATCTAGGAGCCAGCGAGTTCCCACTCCAGATGGTGATGAGCATGGTTCGCAGCCTTGCCATTGCCATCTGCGCACTGCTGCAGCCTGGGGAAGGCAGCGACGACGATGATTCCGGATCTGGCGGTGGAGGTGGCCTCATGCAACCCGTTGCGATGGGAGCACCGTGAATGAGCGGACTGGTCGGGCACATCGACCCCATCTCCGCTTTCAAGAGCGCCTTGTCTCTGCTCGGGCGCTGATCAGACTGGGTTGGCCTGCCGCAACCTGACCACTGCATCGGAGCCTGTCCGGAGCCCATCAGAGGCTCTAAGGGTATGGGCGAATGGCTGACAGCACCAGCGTGGCTCAGCCGAGATCCGGATATGAGCAGAAAGAGCAACACCAAGCACCGTGGACCTGACCGGCACCAGCTCGCTTCTGGTCGAGTTTTCTGATCGGGAGTGTCAGGCGGAGCAGCCGATGACACAGCAGGTCCGCCTGGGGCCTGATCCCAGCCTGGGGTGGTTTCAGCTACGGGGAGCAGGCAGGTGCCGGAGCGGCCGGATCGCGCTCACCGCTGGGCTCTGACTGCGGCGCACCCGCAGCCGAACGCTGCAGTGCGCCAGTCCCATGGGCTCGATCAGGCCCTCACGGGCCTCGTGCTGCAGCTCCTCGAGGGTGGGAGCCGCGATGCGGATGGGCAGGATTCGGTCTGGGCTTCCAGCTGGCCGTGGCGTTCGCGTACAACGCGGAACACAACCTCACGTATGCAGGGGTATCTCTCGTTCCGAATCCATCCTTGGGCCGCCAAGATCTCTGCGGGGGTTGCTGCTGGATACGGGGAACCGGCCCAATCCGCCACAGTGAAGCCAGGCTTTGCACTGGAAGGAAGGATGGTCGAACACCAGCCCAGCGGTACGCCTCACCGCAACACCCCCCTGCAGTCCGGCCTGCGGACGCTGACCAGCGGCACTGTCTCAGGCTGGGAATTGTGGGCATGGAGCTCATGGATTCAAACGATGAAGAAAGTCCTGATCGCCTCCGGTTGTGTGCTCGCCCTGACCTCCATCACGCCGATGGAGGCTGCCTGGGCGCAGCGCTCCTCACAGGTTCAGTTTCAGCCCGGCAACTACGGCACGATGGTGAGCGGCACCATCACCGGCAGGGAGTACATCGACTACAAGCTCACCGCCAGGAAAGGCCAGAAGATGTTCGCCGAGCTGACCGTCAGCGGCACGAATGGCAATGGTTCGGTGTACTTCAAAATCCTCCCGCCAGGCAGCACCGGGCAGGCGATCTATACTGGCCTCATGGAAACCAGAAAGTCAGCCCTGGTGACCCTGCCTACCAGTGGCACCTACACCATCCGGGTGTATCTGATGGGCAATGACAAGGACGCCGGCCAGACGGTGGGCTTCAACCTGGATCTTTCCATTCAGTGACCTCGTGCGTGATGCCTTGGGTTGATGATCGGTAGTCGTGTGGCTGCGCCCAGCTGGGCCTGCAGCCCGGCGATGAATTCGAGATCAAGCTGGGGCGCGGACAGATCCAGCTGATCCCCCTCGGCAGCGCCGACGAAAGCGAGTGAGCCACCATTGCTCCATTGCTATAAGCACCGACCGGTTTGCAGCACTGACACCCCCTGCTGGCGGGTGTATCCATAAATCAGAGGCCACGACACGGGGTCGGTGTAGGTCCACAACCTGGCAACCGGCCAAAAGGCGCCCGAACGGGACGCCTTTTTCATGGCGCAGCTGTTGGTGCGCCTCAGTTGCGCACCGGATCGAGGCCGGGGAGGAAGGTGACGCTGCCTTCGTTGCTGGCGATCGCCACCTTCGCCATGGCCAGGAGGCCTTGGCATCGACGACTGCCTGAGCGTGGAGGGGACTTGAGCAGTCCATGCAGCCCTCGCCGGTGCATACGCCAATGGCCAGCGGTGTTCGGATCTGGGCTGCTGCGCGTCTGCCAGGTTGGGGGCGGTAAACCGTCACTCGCTCCTGGACGGGGGGCGCCTAGACCTGAACAGGTCAGTGGCCATACGTTCAGCCGGGGCCGACGAGAGCGGTTTTCGGTCCCAGCTGTGTCTACATCTGCCATGCTCAACCGCCTGCGTTGGTTCAGCTCTTCAGTGGCTGACGGTTGCTGGATAAGTCGCCTGGCTGTCCATCAGCTGCCCAGCACCCCTGTCAGGCCACTGCCCAGCAGGGCCTGGACCACCAGGAAGCCCCCCAGCCCAACCAGGGCGAGCAGGGAGGGAAGACTGGAGAGCCCCATCGTTCGTCTGATCACAGGTTCCGCCCTTTCTAAAGGAATCCTTAAGAAACGACAAGTAGCGGGCTTTACTTTTTCACCGTTATCAACGGCATGTGTCAAGTTGTCCCAGGTGGGGCCGTAAGCAGGCGCCGCCAGTCCATGGCTCCGTTGCTGACAATCAGAAGCCAATAGTGACGCAAATCGTCCAGTGCATGCCTGATCGCTCGTGAGGCTGCAGATGCTGCAAGAGCAATCCAAAACCCGGCTGCAGGATCTGTTGCCAGGCAGCTCCACCGCTTCGGTGCCAGGCACAAGCTCGAATGTGCCGTTGCACCTCTCGCGTCTCATGCTTGGAGCCGCCGGCACGGAAGTTGTTCACCACTACCGCGAGAGGATTCCGTCCGCTAACAGGATTATCCTCATCAGCAACCACCGGAGTTTATTCGATGCTCCTCTGCTGATGGCCGCATTGAAGCGGCCGGTACGGTTTGCTTGTCACTACTATATGAGTCGTGTCCCTCTACTGCGGGAGATGGTTTC
Organism: Synechococcaceae cyanobacterium; assembly: GCA_040883175.1. Taxonomy (GTDB): domain Bacteria; phylum Cyanobacteriota; class Cyanobacteriia; order PCC-6307; family Cyanobiaceae; genus NIES-981. Next base: position 3,067 of record JBFLKL010000185.1, read on the forward strand.
AACAATGGGAGCCTTCCCTCTCGATGCGCCGCAGCAGAGACAAAGGAATTTCTTCTGCAAGTCGGTTGACTTCCTACGGGACAAGCAAGTCGTCGGCATCTTTCCTGAAGGCGCCGAGCCAATGGTTCGATGGAGGCCTCCTCATCAGCTCAGCTCCTTTCATCGTGGGTTTGCCCACCTTGCCCTGCGTGCTTCGGTTGGTGATCTGGCGATCCTGCCAGTGGCGATCGCGTCGATGAAAGAGGAAACCCATAATCTGGCTCCTCTTCAACTCTTCCGGCTGGCCGATCCTTCGGAACCCTTGTTTGACAGTGCTGGCTGGCACTATGCGGTTGTTTATCGTCACGTTCGAATTCTCTTTGGCTATCCTATCTGGGTTGACGATCGGCAGCGGCGGCGGTATCGCGGACGCCATGGCGGCCAGTTGGCCAAAGAGATCACCCATGCCTGCAGGGGCCAGATTCTCCAGCTGTTACGGCATGGCTGCTCGTGATCCAATCCACTTTCCCCATGCCCATCACGATCAAGCCGATTGACCGGCAGGGGATGTCGGCCTCTGACCCGACTCTTCCCCTGTTCATTTTTCTTCCGGGGATGGATGGGACGGGTGAATTGCTGAGGCCGCAACTGGCTGGATTAACGGGCAGCTTTGATGTCCGCTGTCTATCCATACCTGCTGATGACTTAACAGGATGGGATGGCCTGGTTGGGCAGGTCGGCCACCTGATCAGTCAACTGCAGCAGCGGTTCTCTTCCCGCCCCATCTATCTCTGTGGCGAATCCTTCGGGGGGTGTCTGGCCCTGCAGGTGGCGGCGTTCTTCCCACACCTCTGCCAGCGTCTGATCCTGGTCAATCCTGCCACTTCCGCAGTGCATCAACCCTGGATCGGCTGGGGGGCTGCCGTCACGAAGTGGCTGCCCGATTCGCTCTACCACATTTCCGCCGTAGGACTGCTCCCTCTGCTCATCGCACCCCAGCGAGTCTCTGCCTCCAACCGGAAGGCACTCTTGCGGGCCATGCAGTCCGTGACTCCATCAAGTGCTGCCTGGAGACTATCCATGCTCGCCGATTTCTTGCTTGAGAAACTGCCCCTGCAACGAATCCTGCAGCCCGTTCTGATCCTGGCGTCAGGCGCTGACCGCCTGCTTCCATCCGTTGCCGAGGCCCAAAGGCTGGTCCGTGCTTTGCCCAACACGCAAACGGTGAAACTGCCGGACAGTGGACATGCCTGTCTCCTGGAGTCAGACGTTCGTCTGGGCAGGATTCTTCAATCGCAGGCTTTCGTCCCACCAGCTCGTGCGCTTGCTGTGGGTTCTGCATCTTGAGACGATTGATCTTGGCTGCAGGCGCCCGCCCCTCCTTCCGCCGCACTGCCAACCGCCGCTGGGCGGTCCGCCCAGGCCGAAGGCACACCGCAGATAGCGAGGCGGTTGTTGCTGTTCCGCCTGCAGTCCTTGGCGGACATGCTGCAGACGATCTTGTGCTCCCTCAGCAGGTTGCCGTAGTCGGTGGCCCAGTACTGGCTGCCCTGATCCGTGGGGAGGAGCAGCTGCTCCGGTTCCACTCCTACCTGCTCAAACACAATTGGTAGAAATGCTCATTGTCCCAAGGCGGCCATGAAATCCACCCCCCATCAGCCTTAAACTGTTCTTAACTGCTAAAAACCATTGATAGAAATGCTCATTGCTGCTGCCGCCAGCGCTGGGGTCTCCGTCACCATGGGACACGAGCGATGCGGAAGCCAGCCAGAGCTTCTTGGTGGCTGGGAATCTGCATCATCCCTTGTCTTCCTCTGCCCCGATGCTATCGACCGGGAGAACCAATCGACCGAGATGATTCTGAAACATGAGCTGATTCATGTTATCCAGGACAGAGTTCCTGGCCCATTGGTCCCTGAGCCTCTGCTTACCATGCTCACACGCGAACTCGTGCCTTCCAAGGTTGCCCTGTTTGTGATTCTGGCAGAGGAGAATAGTCAACATGAATTTGAAGCTCGTGTACTCACACGACTTCTTTCTTCGGCGACTGTGGCCAGCTGGCTGAAAAGCACCACAGCACCTGGCCCTGTCTCGGAAGTGGCTCAGGCCAACCGCTCGCTCCCTTGTGAAAGAGCGACCCAAGGACAGGCCTGTGGCCATCCTGAACCCCTGCTGTCAGAGACCGGCCAACCCTGAATCGCAGCGCTGGTCAGAAAGCAGGCAGCCCTGCACGCTCGGCCCTGCACGGGCACGGACCAGGGAACCGAACCTCAACCCTGCTCGACACACCCCCCCGGCAGGCGGTGCGTGAGCATCAGTGTCCTGTCCTGCAGCGCCCCGGTCCCAGCCCTTGCCCCTGAGGTCCGCCCAGCAGGATTTACGACTGGCTGGCCGACTGCATCGGCACCCTCCGCCACAGCCCCTCGATCCGCCAGAAGATGGAAGCGATGGGTCTGCTGCCTGCAGTTCTCAAGGACCAGCCGCACTGCCGTGGTGGGAGCAGGACCGATTCGGTCCGCAAACACGACAACACTGCCGGGTGGTCATCAGCTGTGGTGGGCCTGGCGAGGACGCTGGCACTGACTGTGGGGCAGGGTCACGATCCTTCAGTTTCCCCACCCCATGCTGGAGCTGGGCCGAGGGTCGCTCTCCAGTATCAACATCGATCAGACTGACCCAGACGGGATCGGTCTCCCAGTGGACGACGTCGATCCGTCCGATGAACTGCCGGCAGTCGCTGGTTGAGGGCCACGGCGTTGATCAGTCGCACGTCGCCTTGGCCGGTGACCCCGGGCTCACTCTCTGTGCACAGGAGGACTGCAGCCTCGCCATGCCACGCCAGGGCACAGCGGGATAGCGATCACGACAGTCCTTGCTGAGGCATTTGGCTGCTTCTCCGATCACCTCCAGGCAGCGGATCACGGCATCCTGCAGATAATCCGTGGACTCCAGGCCCCTGCGATCAGGAATGGGGAAGCCAGGCGCGCGATCCAGCACTGAGAGAATGTCGACCAGGAGGTCCACATCGCTGGCGGCGCCAGCCTTGTCTTCCCTGAGGCCCAGGCGCTGCAGTTCGGCCTGCATCCGCCGGCCTGCCTCCAGCAGCCGCTCGCGCTCACTGAGGTCGGGCTCCTGGGGCAGGGGGTCATACAGCCCGACGGTGCGCCCATGTCGCGTGACTTTGATCGGGGTTGCCGACTCCAGGTGGGACGCCGGGCGTGCCCTGAGCTCGCGGAGCTCAACACGGACAGTCACGCCCCAAGCGCGCAAAAGTGTGTACACGCCTTAGGCAAGCAGAGCCCCCCCTGCTAGTACAGGTGTATGCATGCGCTGAGGGTCATGGGACTCCGACTCCGCCGATCGGCCGGCGAACCCTCCGGCTCGCTGGAGCTGCCCATCGACGAGTGGTCCTACCTTGAGCGGGACCTGCTGCTGCCCAGCCGCAGCCGCCAGGTCTGCATGACCTGCCACTGGTTCCGGCACCACAGCGGCGTGAACTGCATCCCCCTGCTCACCTGCCAGCTGCACCAGGGGCTCCTGGCCCAGGGGGAGCACCTCACCCACCGCTGCCAGGGCTGGACCGACGACATGACACGCCAGCGGGGCTGGGCGCCGGAGGCCGGCTGAGCGGGCCATGGCCGCCAGCAAGCGTCCACCGCTCTCCCCCGGGGAGGGCTGGCTGAGCGACGGCCGCCAGGTGCTGCACTTCAGGCCAACGCGCTGGAGCCGCCACAACCAGGTGCTGGAGGTGACCAGCGGCGAGCTGCTGCCGGGTGAACCGGTGCCGCTGCTCAAACGGCGCCGCGAGCTCACCCGCGAGGAGGCCATCCGGTTGTGGGCCCAGAAGCGCCGGGAGGGCTGGCAGACCTGCGGGCCCCAGTGGTGATGCTCTGCGCGCCGGTGAAGGACCGTCCGGTCATGAGCTCGCCTCCATCCGATCGCACAGCTCCCGGAACGCGCACTGGCGGGGGATGTTGCGCTCCGGGTCCTGGCAGAGGCTCTGCATCTGGGCGATCTCGGCCGCCACCTCCAGGGCCAGGCCCTCCAGCTCAGCGCTGGTGGGCTGTTTCTCGATCTCGTCGTACTCGGGCTGCAGGTAGGCCACCAAACAGCGAATCTGCTCGGCGCTCACCTGCAGGTTGTCCCGCGCCCAGGTGGCGTAGCCCAGCAGCTGGCGGGTGTGCTTCTCGATGTCCCGTCGGCCGCTCTTCCAGTCGAGGATCACGATCTGGCCATCGGCCTCGAGCAGCACATCGACCTTGGCGTAGATCTTCATCCCCCATCAGGTCGGTCTGCGCCAGCTCCTGGGTGATGGTGCGCTCCACATAGGGCCAGAAGCGCTGGGTGTCGATCTCGGCGCCAGTCCGCAGCAGCCGCCTGAGCAGGGCCGCCAGCACCTCGTGCACGACGGTGCCGACCGTCATCGGGATGCTGCTGAGCTGCCGGAGCCGCTGGATGCGGCCCTGCTCGAACTCCCGCTCGCAGCGGGCGTAGTACTGGTAGAAGTAGCGTCGGCGGTAGGTGCGGAACGTCTCCCAGCGCGTCGACGACCAGCCCAGCTGGGGGGTGTAGTCGTAGGGGCGCAGGGGAATCTCGGGCATCGGCGCAGCGCTGCGCTGCCGGCTGAACCGATCATGGGTCGCAGCGGCCCTGGGCGGAGGGGAGCGCCGATCGCTGTGGACGAGCTGAGCTGATGACCCTCGAAGTCGCCCTGGCGATGCTGCACCGCCAGAACCGCTGGCTGATGCAGCTGCGCGATGACATCCCCGGCATCGTGGCGCCAGGGTGCTGGGGCCTGTTCGGTGGCCATCTCGATCCCGGAGAGACCCCTGAGCAGGCCCTGCGCCGGGAGCTGCTGGAGGAGATCTCCTGGGAACCAGGGGAGCTGCAGTACTGGCTGCTGCACCACCACCCTCGGCGCCTGGCCCATGTGTTCCGGGTCGAGCTCAGCGTGCCGCTGGAGCGGCTGCAGCTGCTGGAGGGGCAGGACATGGCCCTGGTCAGCGCCGAGGAGCTGCTGGCGGGATCGATCTGGAGCAGCCGGCTGGGCGGGCCTCGCCCGCTGGCGGATGGGCTGCTGGAGGTGATGCACCAGGTGCTGGTTGGGCAGACCTGAACAGAACAAAGCCCGGAGCGCTGGCCCCGGGCATTTGTCTGCTCAGCCGTGGTGCCGACCCAAGAGGGGGCGGGCGCAACTGCGCATTGGTTTTGCTTGGCAACAGCCGTGATCGTCAGATCAGGTGGTTTTCAGTGGTGGGCGGAGCTGCTGGCGCTGGCACCTGGGGCCAGGTGTCGATTGGGACGTTCTGTTGGGTCCGGGGCACCTGAGGCTGGGCCGTGATGGGCTTGGTCGTGAGCGGTGCAATGGACGTCGACTGGGCTGTTTCAACACAACAGCCACGCCTGGAACGTCAGAGATCCGTCGAGAGTGTTGGAGCAGGGGCCGGATCGTCAGCGCACTCCTCGGCGCTGCTCCGGTGGGGTGTCTTCCATCAATGGAGCCTCCCGGGAGCGATGCCATCACCATCGGAGCGGCAGCGGGATCCCGCAACAGGAAGCACGTCGGTTGAGACGCGTCGTTACCGGCCGAGACGGGTCTTCATCAAGAAGAATCCCGAGGGCTCAGCGAGGATCAAGGTCAGGTTTACGTTGCGGGCAGCCGATGCGGCCGTTGCTCCTGGTGCTCGCCGCCGCCACGCTGTTGCAGGCTCAGATCCTCGCCGCGACACTGCCGATGGCACCGGAGCAGACGGTGCGGCAGCTCACCGCCGCCCTGCTGCGCGGAGACTTCAGGGTTGTGGACGCCCTCACCCAGGGGGATGAGCAGGCGGCAGCCGCCCTGGCTGAGATGGAGCCGGCTCCGGATCGTGCCGAGAGGCTGGAGGCCGACCCCGATGAACTGGCGATCGAGCCGCTGCGGCCCTACGAGGTCGGCGGGCGAAGGGTCAGGACCGACGATCCCCGCAGCCTCCCGCCCGGTGCCACCGCCCTGCTCGCCGCCACCCTGCGGGGCGGGCAGACCCAGATCTGGCGACTGGTCCGTTCTTCCACCGGCTGGCGGGCCGATCTCCGCTGGGCCGGGCGGGCCCGCGCCATGGCTGCGCAGGGGCAGGCGCTCGAGCCGCTCGGCTCACCGGAGTGGGTGGCACGCCAGCTGACCGTGGCTCTGTTGCGACTCGATCGGCAGCAGGCCGCGGAGCTGATCCTGCCCGGGGCCGATCTCGGCGTGGCGTTCCACGGGGCTCCGGATCAGCCGGAACCTTCCGGCCATCTGCTGGCGCTGGCGATGGAGATGCCGCTGGTGAGACTGGAGCCGACCGAGGCCGTGCCCCAGCCGGATGGAGGGGTGGTGGTGGCCGGTGAGGACCCGGATCGGCTACTGCTGCTGGGCCTGTTCGGCGTCAGCGAGGTTCCCTTCCTGCTGCAGCGCCTCAACGGCAGCTGGCGGGTGATGCCCCAACCGTGGTTGCCACTGCTGCTGCGCTGAACGGGTTGGGACTGGGCGTGACGCCCGCCGCGCTGCGCGAGGTCGTGATGGTGGTCCTCCTGGGCGGGCAGCGCGTCGACTCGAAATCCGCCCCATACCCCTGGCTCACCAGGCCGGAGGTGGCTCACTTTTCAGTGTCGCCAGGTGGCTCCATGGCAGCAGAAGCGCCAACAGGGGTAGAAGCCGCACCATCCCACCTCGACAGACCCGTTACAGACTGTTACGATCGTCGCAACACTTTGCAACCTCCATGTCCGATTCCTCCGCCCGCTTCGGCTTCAGCGCCTTCGCCGAATCCTGGAACGGCCGTCTGGCCATGCTCGGCTTCGTGATCGGCCTGGCCACCGAGCTGCTCACCGGCCAGGGC
>JBFLKL010000186.1:0-4465 GCA_040883175.1 Synechococcaceae cyanobacterium
CAGGCGCTGCGCTGCAGCCCAGCCGCCCTGCATCACGCCCGGGTGCTGCCCACCCCGGCGGCCCTGAGCCAGGCCCTCGCGGCGGGCCTGGACCCGGCGCGGCTGGCCCCCCTGCACCCACGGCCGGGGCCGGAGCTGGCGGCGGGGGCAGTGGAAGCGGCCCTGCTGCGGCGCTGGCGGATCGAGGCGGTGCTGGCCAGAGCCTCCGGGCCCCCGACCGAAACCCTGTGGCGGCGCCTGACCGCGACCCAGGGCTGCCGGCTGCTGCTGCTGCGCCGACCTCTCCCGGGACCTGGGGCGCTCAGCCATGACGCGCTGGTGGAGACGCTGGCAGCCTGGAGACGGTGAAGCCCGCAGCCGCAATGCCCGGAGATGCCGATCTGGTGCTGGTGCTCACCACCGAGGCCGATCAGGAACGGGCCGAGGCCATGGCCCGGGTGCTGCTTGAGCGGCGCCTCGCGGCCTGCGTGGCCCTGCGTCCGATCCTCTCGCTCTACCACTGGGAGGGCCATCTGGAGTGCAGCCCGGAGGTACAGCTGCTGATCAAGACCAGGGCCAGCCATCTGGCGGCCCTGGAGCAGGCGGTGCGGGCGCTGCACAGCTATGAGACACCGGAGTGGATTCACTGGCCGGCCCGGTGCAGCGAGACCTACGGCGCCTGGCTGGTGGAGAGCGTCTCCAGCCCAAGGTGACGGCGGGCAAGCTCGACCAGATCCACCTGGCAGCGGGGCCCGAGCTGGGTCACCACCTGGCCGGCACAGAGCGATCCAAGCCGGCCGCAGGTCTGCAGGTCCAGTCCACGGGTGTAGCCGTGGAGGAAGCCGGCGGCATAGAGGTCACCGGCACCGGTGGTGTCCACCAGCTCCCCCAGCGTCACCGCCTCGATGCTGTGGGTCTCGCCGCCGCCCAGCACCAGTGAGCCCGCCTCGCTGCGGGTCAGGGCCGCCACCCGGCAGCGGCCGCGCACCTGCTCCACCGCTTCAGCGAAGCTGTTGGCGTGGTAGAGGGAGGTGATCTCCATCTCGTTGGCGAACAGCAGATCGACGTGCCCGTCGACGAGCTCCAGGAAGCTCTCACGGTGCCGCTCCACGCAGAAGGCATCGGAGAGGCTCAGGGCCACCTCGCCGCCGTTGGCCCGCGCCACCTCGGCAGCGGCGATGAATGCACGCTTGGCCGCCTCGCTGTCCCAGAGGTAACCCTCCAGATACAGCACCCGGGCGCGGGCCACCATCTCCAGATCCAGATCGTGCGGATCCAGCCCCACGGAAGCCCCGAGATAGGTGCACATCGTGCGCTGGGCGTCGGGCGTCACCAGGATCAGGCAACGGGCCGTGGAGGCCCCGGCCGTGGCCGGCGGCGTCTCGTAGTGGGCACCAACCGCACGGATGTCGTGGCTGAAGATCCCGCCCAGCTGGTCGTCCCGCACCCGGCCGATGAAGCCGGCCCGCCCCCCGAGCTGGGCAATGCCCGCCAGGGTGTTCGCCGCCGAGCCCCCGGAGGCCTCCAGGCCAGGGCCAAGGCTCTCGTAGAGGCGCTGGGCCTGAGGCTCATCAACCAGGGTCATGGTGCCCTTCGTGAGGCCGTGGTCGTCGAGGAACCGATCCTCGGCATGCACCAGCACATCGACGATCGCGTTGCCGATGGCGACGACATCGAGGGAGTGATCAACGCCCGCAGGCGAACCGTTGGTGACCATCAGGTGCTCAGCAGGGCCCGCTTGGGGCCGTGGATCGGATCCTCCACCACGATGGTCTGATCGCGACCGGCACCCAGGGACACGATCGCGATCGGCACCTCCATCAGATCGGCCAGAAAGCGCAGGTAGCTCATGGCCGTGGCCGGCAGGTCCTCCAGAGCCCGGCAGTGGGCGGTGGAGGTCTGCCAGCCGGGCAGGGTTTCATAGATCGGCCGGCAGCGGGCGAAATCCTCGGCACTGCTGGGGAAGTGCTCGATGCGTCGACCCTCGAGCTCATAGGCCACGCACACCTGGATGGCATCCAGCTCATCGAGCACATCCAGCTTGGTGATGGCGAGGCAGTCGAGGCCGTTCACCTCAACCGCATAGCGACCGATCACCCCGTCGAACCAGCCGCAGCGGCGGCGGCGGCCGGTGGTGGTGCCGTACTCGCCGCCGCGGTCGCAGAGGTGGTCGTTGATGCTGCCTTCAAGTTCTGTGGGGAACGGCCCCTCGCCCACACGGGTGGTGTAGGCCTTGGCCACACCGATCACCCGGTCGATCAGGGTGGGTCCCACCCCGGCACCGGTGCAGGCACCGCCACTCACCGGATTGGAGGAGGTGACGTAGGGGTAGGTGCCGTGGTCGAGATCCAGCAGGGTGCCCTGCGCACCCTCGAAGAGAATGTTCTTCCGGGCCCGGGCCGCTTCGTGGATCGTGCGGGTGCAGTCCACCACGTGGGGGGCCAGGCGCTGGCCGTAGGTCACGTACTCGGCCACCACGGCCTCGAAGTCGATCGGATCGATGCCGTAGAGCTTCTGGAGAATGTCGTTCTTCTCGGCCAGCGGCCCGGCGAGGCGTTCCCGCAGCCGGGACTCATCCAGGAGGTCGATGATGCGGATGCCGTTGCGCTCCGACTTGTCGGCGTAGGTGGGGCCGATGCCGCGGCCCGTGGTACCGATGCGGCGTGAGCCTCGACGCTGCTCCATCGCCTGATCCAGCAGGCGGTGATAGGGCATGGTCACATGGGCCGTGGAGGCCAGCTTGAGACCACCCACATCGATGCCCAGATCCTCGAGCATGTCGAGCTCGGTGAGCATCACCCGCGGGTCGACCACCGTGCCCGAGCCGATCAGGCAGGTGGTGTCGGGATAGAGAATGCCGGAGGGAATCAGATGCAGCTTCAGCACCCGGTCTTCCACCACGATGGTGTGACCGGCGTTCACCCCACCCTGGTAGCGGACCACCACATCGGCGGAGCGGCTCAGTAGATCGGTGATCTTGCCCTTGCCCTCGTCACCCCACTGCGCACCGATGACGACGACGTTGGCCAAGGACACGGCGGCCGGAGGCCGCTTGTGAGCACAAGCGAAGAGCCTCTCATCCAGCAGGGGAGTTCGTAAAGGGCGGCCCCAACGCCGCCTGGCCCAGGGGCATCAGGCGCCCCGCGTCACACCACGCTCGGCCTTCTGCAGCTCCTTGGTCACGCGCTCGCGCAGGGCGTCGGGGACCGGTCGGTTGGGATAGTTGGCGTAGTGGCCGGCCAGGGAGTTGAGCGCCGTCTGCATGGTGGTGAAGGAGGCCAGGCCGTTCACGGCCGCCCGCGGGCGGTAGCGGGCCATGTAGTCGGTGATCAGACCCCTGGCACGGCTCTCGGCGTCGCTGCGATCCGGATCGTCAGCTGCCAGGGCGATGGTGGCGATCAGGCTGTCGGCCACCGCCACGGTGTCGTCCACGTAGTTGCCGCTGAGGCTGGAACCGGTGCTGCTGCAGGCGCCGAGCAGCAGACAACCCACCAGCGCCAGGGCCGCCAGGGCGCGACCCCAGCGCTCACGCCACCGCTGGAGCGAGAGGTAGAGGGCACTGGCCATGGCGGCGATTGCAGGGAATTGGATCCTAAGGATGGCCCTGGATCGGGCTCTCGGCCGCCTGGAGCCCGCGCCGCTGCTCCAGGATTCTGGGCACCAGGAGCTCCAGCAGCCCATCGGCCGGCAACTCCCGGGCCTCGCCGACGCTGCGCTCCACCAGTTCGACACGGCCCGCTGCGGCGTTGCGACCGACCACCACCCGCCAGGGGATGCCCAGCAGATCGCCGTCCTTGAACTTCACCCCGGCGCGCTCGGATCGATCGTCGAGCAGGGCCTCCACACCGGCCTCCTGGAGCTCGTCGTACAGCCGCCCGGCCAGGCCCGCCTGGGCAGGATCGGCAGCATTGGCCGGCACCACCAGCACCTCGAAGGGGGCGATGGCCAGGGGCCAGCAGATGCCGTTGGCGTCATGGTGCTGCTCCACAGCAGCCTGGGCCAGGCGCGACACACCGATGCCGTAGCAGCCCATCCAGAACGGCTCGCTGCTGCCGGCCTCGCTGGTGAAGCAGGCCTCCATGGCCGTGGAGTATTTGCGGCCCAGCTGGAAGATGTGGCCCACCTCGATGCCCCGACTGGCCTCGAGCCGCTGGCTGGGGTCGTGGCGGCAGCGGTCGCCGGGCTGGGCGGCCCGCAGGTCGAGGCCCTCCACGCTCAGGCCCAGCCCACCCCAGCTGGCGCCCAGCAGATGGAGATCCGGCTGGTTGGCCCCGCACACGAAGGCCTCCAGGTCCGCGGCGGTGTGGTCCACCAGGCGCAGAAAGGTGCTCACCCAGCTGCGACTGCCGGCCAGCGCGCCATCGGCGAGCTGGGGCCCCAGGTAGCCGAAGGGCAGCGCTGCCAGCCCCTGGCGCTCCAGCAGCTCGGGGGTGAGCGGGGCAAGCTCCAGCAACACGCCATGGCGCTGCCCCAGGCGGCCGGCCAC
>JBFLKL010000018.1:0-3100 GCA_040883175.1 Synechococcaceae cyanobacterium
CCAGCCTAGCTCCCTTGGGTAGACGACGTCTATCCGGCTGATCATCGTGTCGATCGCCCGGGGCTTCTCCCTACAAGTGCCACCCCCCGTCTCACCCCAGCCACGATGCCCCCATGCCCCCCCCGCCTCCCCCACCTATGACCGCGTGCGGCACACGATCGACGAGAGGAGGCCCATGTGCCCTGTGGTCAGAACCCTGTTCGGCGCCGAATTGACTGATGCTCAACGCCGCACAATCAATGTCTTCCGACTCAGTTCGATGAGGACGTGATGTTCGAACAGACTGATCAGTTGTGGCAGCACACGAAGCAGCAGGGCTGCGCGATCCTGGTTGCCGATGTTTCCCGTGGCCACGATCAGAAGCCTGGCAGGAGTGCCGCGCAAGAGATGACTGCGGACGAAATCAGCATCCTTGCTGAAGACAACGCGTCCATCGCGGTCGGCAATGGAGGAAATCATGCTGTCGGCGCTGCGATTTCCTTCTGGCAACTCAAGGGTGTGCAGGACGTCGCATCCCGATCGCTCCAGCGGCCGAACGAGAGATCGAGGCAGCTGGGCATCCAGCAGGATCCTCATGCAGAGAGCAGGTCAACTCGCTGAACTCGGGAAAGCTGGGTGGCGTACTCCAGCACCGCTGTGATGTCTTCAGCCTCAAGATCTGGATAGTCAGCAACAATGTCAGACGCACTCATCCCAGCCGACAACAGTTCAAGCACCATCTCCACGGGATAACGCAACCCACGGATCGTTGGCTTTCCATGGCAGATCTCAGGGTTGAGGGTGATGCGACCAAGCTGGTCTGTCATGACGGTTTCCTGGCTTCCCCAGCCTAAGGGGCACGGCAGATCACGACCGTGAACTGGTTGCGACGCTGGCATGGGGATCTTTTGGGCTTTCCCCCACCAGTGCCACCCCCGTCTCACCCTCGCCAGGCATGCCCCCATGCCCCCCTCCGCCACCTACGAGCGCCTGCGGCACACCATCGACGAGCGCGACCAGATGCTGCCACTGAACCGCAAGCCCTCCTCACGCCATTGACTGGATTGGCTCGATCGTCGGCAGCACGCTTTCCAGGGCCAGCTTCGCCAGCTTCAGATCGTGGCTTCCTTGCATCCGCAGCCAGAAGCCCTCGCTCAGGCCGAAGAAACGGCACAGGCGCAGATCGGTGTCGGCAGTGATTGCCCGTTTGCCCTTCACGATCGCGTTGATGCGGCTCTCCGGCACACCGATCGCCAGCGCCAACCGGTACTGGCTGATTCCCATGGGCCGCAGGAACTCCTCCAGCAGCACCTCGCCAGGTGGCACGAGCATCACGTCAGTGGTAGTCAACGATCTTGACCTCTTCGGGCCCGGCGTCCGTCCAGACAAAGCAGAGCCGGAACTGGTCGTTGATGCGGATGCTGTGCTGGCCATGGCGGTTCCCCCTGAGCGGCTCCAGGCGATTGCCCGGTGGGATCTGCAGATCGTTGAGGCAGCCGGCGGCATCGAGGATGGCGAGCTTGCGAAGCGCCACCCGAGCGAAGCCTCCAAAGCGGCGCCCTGGCTTCCCTTCAAAGAGGGCCTGGGTGTCGCGGCAACGAAACGACCTGATCAAACCGTCACCTTACCCCCGCTGGACGTAGGCACGCAAGGCGGCGGCATGGGGAGATGGGGATCGCGAGCAGTCATGGCGGCCTGGCTTGCCTGTGTTCCTCCCTCTTACAAGTTCCACCCCCGTCACACACCGCACCAGCCCTCTCCTCCCAGGCCAGGATGCCCCCATGGCCTCCAGCCCCTCCGCCACCTACCAGCGCCTGCGGCACTACATCGCCAAGCGCATGCGCATGCGCATGAGCCACGTGTATCAGCCCTGATGCTCATGGAACTCCTGGGCCATGGTGTTGCCTGGCAAAAGGCTGCCCGGCCCCGGCGCAGGACGTGGCCCGGCGGATCCTGGGGAGCGCATGGTGGGCAAGGTGCTGACCGGCAACGGCATCACCCGCTGCGAGAAGGGCACCTGCGCCCAGGTGGGCGGCGATGAGCTGAGCGACGCCGAGCGCGACCAGCTGCTGGAGCTCTGCCGCCAACGCCTCGATGCCTTCCGCGCCCAGCGCAGCGATCAGCGGTTCGATCAAAGTCCGGGTGCTCACCCGCGCCCGCGGCCGCTTCGAGTGCTGCGGCGCCCATGAGCACCAGCGAGCCCTGGAGGTGGACCACATCGTGCCCAAAAACCACGGCGGCACAGGCGTCCTCAGCAACCTGCATGCCCTCTGCTTCCGCTGCAATGCCGGCAGGCGTGAGGATCCGCGAGACGGGCTGTGTGTTCTGCGCGCTGGAGGGCAGCGGGCGGGTGCTGCTGGAGAAGGAGCTGGCGCTGTGCATCGCCGATGCCTACCCGGTGACGCCGGGCCACAGCCTGGTCCCGCGGCGCCATGTGGCCGATGGGCTGGCGCTGCACCAGCCGGAATGGAACGCTGTGGTGGAGCTTCTCAAGCAGCGGCGGCAGCAGCTGAGCAGCCAGGACGCCACGATCAGCGGCTGGAACGTGGGTCTGAATTCAGGCGAGACGGCCGGGCAGACGGTGTTTCATGCGCACTGGCATCTGATTCCGAGGAGTGTGGGGGATTGCGAAGAGCCGCGGGGTGGGGTGCGGGGGGTGATCCCAACCCAGCAGAGCTATTGAGCACAGCCAGGGCAGACTCGGCTACAACAAGTCAAAGCCCAGTCCGGATCCGTGCCCTCCTACGGGTGGGTCAACCACAAGCAGACCTACCGCCAGGAGACGGACGGCGGCTACATCTGGTCGCCGAAGGCGAACGCCAACGGCGCACGCAATGTGAGCAACGACAACCTCAGCCGCTGCCAGCGCAGCGATGTGGTGTTCAGCTATGCGAACAAGTGCATCAGCCAGATCGGTCTGGTGGACACGGCAGCGGTCACGGCGCAGAAGCCACCGGAGTTTGGCTCCACGGGCGAGAACTGGAGCCAGGAGGGCTAGCTGGCGCTGGTGAACTGGCAGCCGCTGCGCCAGCCCCTGGTGCCGCAGACATTTTTTGAGCTGCTTCAGCCGCTGCTGCCGGAGCGTCACAGCCCGATCAGCACCAGCACGGGCCGGGGCAAC
>JBFLKL010000187.1:0-11032 GCA_040883175.1 Synechococcaceae cyanobacterium
CCCAGCAGCAGCAGGGCCAGGGGGATCACCAGGGCCAGGACCAGTTCCGTGCCCATTCCATCTTGGCCGCTGCCCGGATCATGCCAGCTGCAGGCGGGGTTGCCCCAGGCTCCGTTCGGTCTGTGCCGCCGGTTGCCGGCGCACCGGCTCCGGGCCGGCAGCAGGTTCACGATTCCCTCGAGGCTGGTGTCCACGGCCCAGGCCAGGGCTGTGCCCACGTAGCCGCAGCCCCGACCCTGGGAATCCCGCTCACCCCGCCATGACGGGCCACGACCGCCAGTGGTTGCTCAACCGCCGCAATTTCCAGGGCCGCTGGTGCGGCACCAGCCACTGGTATCTCCGTCCGCGCGACGACGGCGGTGTGGCTGGGCCGCTGGATCTTGTCCATCCCAGCCGCACGATTCCGGACACCTGCTACGCCATCAGCTTCAGCGACGCCGACACAGGCCTCTGGGATGGCAGCGGTCTGTTGCTGGCCCCCGGCGGACGCCGCCGGTTGCCGCTGTCGCGCTCCACCTACAACCGCGGCGGCATGTGCTGGCAGTTCCCCGGTGCAGGCGGCCAGTCGAGCCTGACGGTGGATCCCTCCCAGCCGCGTTTCGGCCATGAGCTGAACCTGTTTCACCGCCGCTCCCGCTCGATGCTGGTGCTGCTCTACGCCCCCCTCGGCAGCGGAGAGGCGCAGCGGTGGCAGCTCGATGCGGTGGCGGCGGTGGCTTTCCGCTGCAGCCTCTCCAGCCCCGTGGATCCGGCGCGACAGGCCGTCAGCGACTGGCGCGAGCTGCTGGCGGAGCAGGAGGGCTGGCCGGGGAGCGTGGAGCGTCTCGAGCCCCACCGCTGGCCGGCGGAGGATCCGTCACCCCGGCCCTGCACGCCCTTCAGCGCCGCCGGCTTCGCCCTGCACGAGCGCACGGCCGGCTTCGCCGATGGCCTGGTGTGCTCCCTGCCTGAGCTGCTGCCGGCCGGCGCCTGCGTGCTGCAGGCGGGCTGCCGCCTCGACCCGGACACGTTCCACCAGGTGAGCCTGCGCTTCGACACCGATCAGCGGCTGGCGGCCTGGGAGCTGCGCCGCTTCCGGCGCCCCTGAGCGAGGGGACCCGGACCCCTGCCTACGGTGGGGCCCATGCCCGCCACCCCTGAGTTCAGCCCCTACCTCGAGCTGCAGGCCGTGGAGGCCTGGCTCGGGCCCCGGCCGGTGTTCACCGACCTCTGCCTGCATCTGCACCGGGGGGAGCACACCGTGATCCTGGGTCCCAACGGCTCGGGCAAGAGTTCGCTGGTGAAGCTGCTCAGCCGCGAGCTCTACCCGGTGGTGAAGCCCGGCTCGTGGCTGCGCATCTTCGGCAGCAGCACGGTGAACCTCTGGGAGCTGCGCGGCCGCCTCGGCCTGGTGTCGCCGGATCTGCAGGCCGGCTACCGGCCCCAGGTGCGCGCCACCGACGTGGTGCTCTCGGGGTTCTTCGGTTCCGTGGGCATCGGCCGCAGTCAGGAGCCCACCGCTGCCATGGCTGCGCGGGTGGCGGCCCTGATGGAGCAGCTGGGGCTGGCCGATCTGGCCGAGCGTCCCTTCGGCCAGCTCTCCGACGGCCAGCGCCGCCGCCTGCTGCTGGCCCGGGCCCTGGTGCACCACCCCGAGGTGCTGGTGCTCGATGAGCCCACCAACGGGCTCGACCTGCAGGCCCGGCACCAGCTGCTGGCGATCCTGCGGGATCTGGCCCGCGCCGGCACCACGCTGCTGCTGGTGACCCACCAGATCGAGGCAATCATCCCCGAGATCCGCCGCGCCGTGCTGCTGCGGGCGGGCCGGGTGGTGGGCGACGGCCCGGTGGAGGAGCTGCTGCGCGACGCTCCCCTGAGCGAGCTGTTCGCCACGCCGCTGCGGGTGTGCAGCGCCAACGGCTATCGCCAGGTGCTGCCGGCGGATTGAGGTGGGATCCCTCAGGCACCGAAGGTCACCGCGCGCTCGACCAGCTCAGGCCGGTAATGGAGGCGGAGGTGCGGGGAGGCGTCGCCGCCCGGCCGGCACGGATCTGCGGCACGTTGATCGACGCGGGCAGGGGTTCCCTCACCACCACTGCCATCTCCAAGGCGGTCGTCCCCGCTGCCGGCTGCACCTCAAACGGCCCCAGCATCTGTGGCGCACTGGTGGGCGAAAGGGTGAGCACGGCGGTTTCGCGCCGGGCTCCGGAATGTGCCACCACCGATCCCCGCAGGGATCGTTCATCCACCCTGCCGGAGAGGTCCTCGTCTGAACGCAGCGAGAAGAGCACAGAGCGCCCGTCGTCGGTGGTCTGGGGGAATGGCCCCAGCTCCACCGGGCAGGTGCCCGAGCGGGAGAGGCTGAGATCGCTGCCGTCCCGGCCCCGCAGCGCAGCCAGCTGGAGGGGGAGTCTTCCTTGACCCCGCTGAGGTCCCGCCCCTCAACCGGTGTCAACGACCTCGAAGCCGGTGGGGTGGGTGCCGGTCTCCGACAGCTCAGGGAGTGTCCTGCTCATCCAACAAGCGAAGGAGGCAGGAGAGCCCCCGGGCCCTGGCCCTCACCATCTCGAGCCGAGCCGCAACGCCAGCACGGAGGGGAAGACCTCGGCGAGACCGCCTGGGCGAGAAGGTCGGGAACAAATACCCATCCCCGCAGTACGCGCCTATTGCGATTCAACGCTACCGTTATGAACGAGCAGGATCTGGGGTTCCCTCCTGCCCGTCCCTCTCTTGTTCTCCGTTCTCATTCCCCATGGCTTCAACGTCCCTGGCTCCCAAGCGGAGTCACCCCTGGGAGTCCTTCAAGGACTGGATCACCAGCACCGACAACCGCCTCTACATCGGCTGGTTCGGGGTGCTGATGATCCCCACCCTGCTGGCGGCTGCCACCTGCTTCGTGATCGCCTTCATCGCCGCTCCCCCCGTCGACATCGACGGCATCCGCGAACCGGTGACCGGCAGCCTGCTCTACGGCAACAACATCATCACCGCCGCGGTGGTGCCCAGCTCCAACGCCATCGGCCTGCACTTCTACCCGATCTGGGAGGCCAGCAGCCTCGATGAGTGGCTTTACAACGGCGGCCCCTACCAGCTGATCATCTTCCACTTCCTGATCGGCATCTATGCCTACATGGGCCGGGAGTGGGAACTGAGCTACCGCCTGGGGATGCGTCCCTGGATCGCCGTGGCCTACAGCGCCCCGGTGGCCGCCGCCACCGCCGTGCTGCTGGTGTATGCCATCGGCCAGGGCAGCTTCTCCGACCCCATGCCCCTGGGCATCTCCGGCACCTTCAACTTCATGCTGGTGCTCCAGGCCGAGCACAACGTGCTGATGCATCCGTTCCACATGCTCGGCGTGGCCGGGGTGTTCGGCGGCGCCCTGTTCTCGGCCATGCACGGCTCGCTGGTCACCAGCTCGCTGGTGCGGGAGACCACCGAAACCGAAAGCCAGAACCGCGGCTACAAGTTCGGCCAGGAGGAGGAGACCTACAACATCGTGGCCGCCCACGGCTACTTCGGTCGCCTGATCTTTCAGTACGCCTCGTTCAACAACAGCCGCAGCCTGCACTTCTTCCTGGCCGCCTGGCCGGTGGTGGGCATCTGGTTCGCCGCCCTGGCGGTGGTGAGCTTCTCCTTCAACGTCAACGGCTTCAACTTCAACCACTCGATCCTCGACAACCAGGGCCGGGTGGTGGACACCTGGGCCGATGTCCTCAACCGGGCCGGCCTGGGCATCGAGGCGATGCATGAGCGCAACGTGCATAACTTCCCCCTCGATCTGGCGGCGGTGCCGTCCGAGCCCATGGCCCTCCGTGCTCCGGTGATCGGTTAGTGGGACTTTGATCCCCACCCAGCCGATCGCATCGGGCACCACGGCCTGACCACAGACCTGGGCCCGGATCAGTCCGGGCCCATTGGTATCTCCAGGATCCCTTCATCTCCAGGATTGCTTCCCTTGCCAATGCCCCATGTCCTTCGCCCTGATGCCGCAGTGCTGCGGCAAGCGCCCTGCTCGTCTGGGCACCTGGATCGTCATCTTCGAAAAGACAGGAATGGGCCCGAGACCTGCATGTGGGTCTCCATCGCCATCGTGAACAAGCTGCCGAATGCGTCATGACCCCTATCCGCTTCAACGATCACTTCGTCAACGCTGTCGTCCTCAACCTCCGTCTCAACCTCCGTGCCGCCTGGCAGCCCACATCCCGACGGCTGACGGGCGTGCTGCTGGGTGCCGTTCTGGGCGGCCTGCTGCTGAGCCTCCAGCCCGGCCCGGCGCAGGCCGCCGCCGGCGAAGCTCCGGTGGCTCCGGCCCAGCTGGCCCGTGCCGTGGACCAGATGGAGCAGCTCGACCGCATGCGCATCTCCCTCGCCTCCACCCTGGAGGGCAGCACGGAGCAACCCACGCTGGAGACCATGCGTGAGGTGTGCATGCCGGTGGGCAAGCGGGCGATGGCCATTGGTCAGGAGAACGGCTGGACCGTGCGTCAGGTGGCCAGCAAGTACCGCAATCCCGACCACGCGCCCGCGGGCGCCCAGGAAACCGGGGTGATCGACCTCTTCGCCAGGCATCCCGAGATCACCGGTCTGTGGGAACCCGCCACGGCCGCTCAGGGAGCCGGCGTGAACTACTACCGCCGCATCGATGTGCAGGCCAGCTGCCTGGCCTGCCACGGCAGCAAGGACAGCCGGCCCGCCTTCGTGAAGGAGAAGTACGCCGACGACAGGGCCTTCAACTTCAGGCCGGGCGACCTGCGCGGCATGTACGCCGTGTTCATCCCCGAAGTGCAGGAGGCGCTCCGGCAGGCCGCCTGACGGCCCTCGTTCAGGTGCTGCGCCAGTCGAGGCCAGGCAGGTGGGGGATGATCGCCGGTGTGTTCCGGCGGTAGGCCTCGTAGTCAGGGTGCAGCTCGGCCAGCCGGCGTTCCTCCCGCCGGGCCTTGAAGCCGAGCACCAGCGCCAGCGCCAGCAGCAGCGCCAGGTGCACCAGGCTGGCCAGCAGCAGGGTGAGCCCCAGGGAGCACACCAGCAGCGACTGGTAGAGCGGGTGGCGGCAGCGCCCATAGGCGCCAACGGTGACCAGGGGTGTGCCGGGGATCGGCTCCGGCAACGGGCTGAGGCTCTCGCCCAGGTTGAGGGTGCCCTGGCCGCCGATGGCCAGCCCGATCAGCAGCGTGAGACCGCCGGCCAGCCGCAGGGCCAGAGGCCAGGAGGGGATTCCCAGCGTCGCCAGGGGTGGCCACGGCGGCAGGGCATGGGCCGCGATCAGCGCCATCTGGGCCAGCACCCACCACTCGCCATGGCGGTTGTCCAGAAGGCCGGCCCAGGAGAATCCCCAGCGCTGCAGCCGTTCATTCAGGTGCTGCAGCATGGATCGGGCTCCTGATCGTGGTGTTGCTCAGCCGTGCCGGGCTGACGCCAGAGGCCCAGCCATTCGTCGCTGCGTTTGGGGATGGAGCCGCTGGCCGGCTCCCAGATCTCTTCCACCAGCCCGGCCTGCCGCCACAGGTGAGCGAGCTTGTGAGGATCGCTGCCCCAGGGAGGGCCGCCGGGCCGGCTGTGGCACCAGAACAGCCCCAGCAGCCAGCCGCCGGGCGCCAACAGCTGCGCCACGGTGGCCCCGTAGGCCTCACGCAGCCCGGGATCGATGGCGCAGTAGCAGGTGTGCTCCAGCACGCCCCGCAGGCTGCCGGGCCCCAGCCCGGCGGTCTGCAGCGCAGTCCGGTCGAACAGGTCGGCCTGCAGCCAGCGCAGGCCGGGACGGTCGGGGCCGTGCAGCCTGCGGGCCTCGCGCAGGGCCTCAACGCTGAAATCCAGGCCCACCACCGAGAAGCCGAGCTCGGCCAGCAGGGCCGCTTCATGGCCGCGGCCGCAGCCGGGCACCAGCACCGGCCCCCCCGGCACCGGAGCGCGGGGATCGTGGCGCAGGAACTCCGCCAGGGGCGGGGCGGGCTGACCCAGTTCCCAGCCATCGCCGCCCTCGCGGTAGCGCTGGTCCCAGCGCCCGGGATCGCCCGGGGCCCCCGGCTGCTGGGCTGGAGGCGCCGCAGCCATCACCTCGCCCTCCGGGAGCGCGCTCATCGGGTTGCCAGGCATCGGTTCGATCCTCCTCCTGCCGGGGTGCGGTGGAGGGTCCCCGGACGGACGACCAGACAAGACATCACCGTGACTATTCTGAAATGACAGAAGCATTTTATGTCGGAATACTCATGAACTTGGGATCCCTGACCCCAGCCGTTGCCTGCCTCGCCGGTTCCAGGCCACCGAGGGCACGCCCATGAGCGCCCCCACCCACGTTCAGGTGCTGATCGCCGGCGGCGGCACCGGCGGCATCACTCTGGCCAGCTGGCTGCGCAAGCTCAGTCCCGAGCTGGAGATCGCCATCATCGAGCCATCGTCCTTCCACGACTACCAGTCGGGCTGGGTGCTGGTGGCCGGAGGCTTCATCGCCCCCGAAGCCACCAGGCGCGCCGAGCGGGATGTGCTGCCGCCGGGTGCGGACCTGATCCACAGCAAGGTGGTGGGTTTCGATCCCGACCACAACGCCGTTGACCTGATCGGCGGCCGGCGCCTCGGCTACGACGTGCTGGTGGTGGCCCTGGGCATCGAGCTCAACTGGACCGCCGTGGAGGGCCTGGCCGAGAGCCTGGGTCACCATCGGGTGTGCAGCATCTACAGCCGGCGCACGGCCAGCTACACCCGCCGCTGCTTCGCGGAGTTCCAGGGCGGCACGGCCGTGTTCACCCAGCCGGCCACGGCCATCAAGTGCGGCGGTGCGCCCCAGAAGATCATGCACCTGGCCCACCAGCAGTTCGCGGAGCGCAGCGGCGTGGGCGTCAACAGCCGCACGCTCTTCTGCACCGCCCAGGCCAGCCTGTTCCCGGTGCAGGCCTACAGCGACAAGATGGCGGAGATCGCCGCCCGCCACCACTCCGAAGTGCGCTACCACCACGATCTGGTGGCCGTCGACGGGCCGGCCGGCCTGGCCAGCTTCCGCGTCCGCGAACCCGGGCAGAGCGAGCGGCTGGAGACGCTGCGCTTCGATCTGCTGCACGTGGTGCCGCCCATGTCGGCGCCGCCGGTGGTGGCCTCCAGCCCCCTGGCCGTTCGGTCCGGCGGCACGGAGCCCGCGGCCGACAGCGGAGGCTGGGTGGAGGTGGATCCCCGTACCGCCCGGCATGTGCGCTACGGGAATGTGTTCGCCATCGGCGATGTGGGCTCCTTCCCCACCGCCAAGACGGCGGCGGCGGTGCGCAAGCAGGCACCGGTGGTGGCGGCCAATGTGCTGGCGGTGCTCGAGGGCCGGACCCTCGATCCCGCCTACGACGGCTACAGCGCCTGCCCCCTGATCACCAGTGATCACTCCGTGATGATGGTGGAGTTCGACTACAGCAGGCAGCCTGTGAGCAGCTTTCTGGTGAATCCGGTGAAGGAGCGCTGGTTCGCCTGGCTGCTGGAGCGCTTCGGTTTCCCCTGGATCTACTGGAACCGGATGCTCAAGGCCCAGCCCCATGAGGCCACCTACCTGAAACCGTTCGAGGGCCTGGCCCGGCGCCTGGGCCTGATGCGTTGGCAGGGCTGAGATCGCCGCTGCGGGCCCTCGCCCTCGCCCTGGCCCTGCTGGCGGTGGTGGGCTGCGGCCCACGCCTGCCGCGGGGGGCCTCCGATGCGCAGCTGGCTGCCGAGGTGGAGCGCCGTTACGCCGCCTTCCGCCGGCGTCTGTTCCCTGCCGTGCCGGACATCAGCGTGGCCGACTGGCTCAGCGCTGGGTCCGCCGCGGAGCCCGGCCGACAGCCCCTGCTGGTGGATGTGCGGGCCGCCCATGAGCAGGCGGTGTCGATGCTGCCGGGGGCGATCAGCCACCAGGCGTTCGAGCGCGACCGGGAGCGCTACCGCGACCAGCTGATCGTGCCCTACTGCACCATCGGCCTGCGCAGCGGGCTCTACGCCCAGCGGTTGATCGACGAAGGCTTCACGGCCCGCAACCTGGCCGGCAGCGCTCTGGCCTGGGCCCATGCCGGTCAGCTCTTCGAGGCCGGCGGCCGTTCAACCCGCCGGGTGCACGTGTACGGCGCCGACTGGAACCTGCTGCCCCGCGGCTTCGAACCCGTGCTGGGCCGCTGATCAGGCCTGTCCCGGCAGCCAGCGGCGCAGCAACTGCTCCTGCTGCACCAGGCGGATGCGGTTGGCGTCGCTGGGATCGCTGGCGTAGCGCTGCTGCAGATCGTGGAGCAGATGGCGCATGCTCACCTGCTCCAGGGGGTGGCGTGGCAGCGGCACCGGTTCGAGCTGCAGCTCCTCCAGGGGCACGTCCTCCAGCAGCTCCGTGCCGCCCGTGGCCGGTCCATGGATGCGCACCTCCGCGTCGGCGGGGGCCAGGAAGGTGAGCAGTTCGAAGGGGAACACCACCCGCTCGAGGAAGAACTGATCGGGACCGCAGCAACGCAGCACCACCATCACGTCCCGGGAATTCCGGTAGCCGTAGGCGCGGTAGCCGCGGGCGCTGTGCCCGCCGCGGTCGGGGTCGGGGTCGGGGCTGGTGCGGCGCGTCATGGCGGCCTCTGGCGAAGGGACCCTGATTCCTGATCCTGCGGCGATCCAGCGGTCGAAAGCGTGTCGCAGGCCACCACTGCGGGCGAATGAGTGTTCTTACCCCTGGAACCCCGGTGCGGCTGCGTGCTCAGCCCAGCTCCAGACAGGCCAGCCCGTACACATCGCCGAGCGGCACCGTCGGCGCCGTGCCGCGATACATGCGCAGGGTGTGCGAGACAGGCTGGAAGCCAAGCCCCGCCAGCAACGGTGCCGCCGCGGGGTTGGCGCCCGGCGCGTCGATCAGCACCACGCCAGGATGGCGGTGCATGAGACCCGCCAGCAACTGGCCCGCCAGGGCCGGACTGTCTGCCAGCAGCGGACCGATGCGCCAGCCCTCCCCTCGGCGCAGCAGACAGGGGCGAATCCGCCCGAAGCCATGGCACTGCCCGTCACGGTCCACCAGGGCCAGCACCGTGCCGGTCGGGTGGTTCAGCCAGTCGGCCAGGAAATGGGGCCGGGGGCTGGGTTCGCGCTGGGCGTCGTAGGCCTGCACCGCCACCGCCGGGATCGCCACGCCCTCCAGCAGGCGCTGATCAGGCCCGCCGAGCCCAGGGAAGTTGCCGGTGTCGGTGTGGCTGTCACGGCGGTGGCCATCGCTGATCAGCCGCCAGCGGGTGGTGGCGGAGGCCGGCGCGAACCCCCAGCCGGCGTAGTCGTCCACCCGTTCCGGTGCCGCCTCCACGCCGATGCAGCTCAGGTCGGCCAGGTAGTCCATGGCGTGCCCCCAGAGCGCCACGCCGTGGCCCCTGCCCCGATGTTCGGGCCTCACCAGGAACAGGCCCATGAACCCGTATTCAGCGTTGTACCGCACGCCGGCGATGCAGCCCACCGGCTCCTGGCCGAGCCAGCCGAGCCAGAGCCCCTGGCGGTCGGTGTGGCGGTAGATGGCCACGTCGCCAACCCCCGGCGTGAAATCCTCGGCCCGGGCCCAGTCCGTCACCAGCGGGATCTGGGGCCGTTCCAGGGGGCGGATGTTCAGGAAGGAGCCCATGGGTCCAGCGCCTCAGACGGCGGCTCAGGCCGGCTGCAGCCGCTGCACCTTCTCTAGCGCCACTCTCGTGGCCGCACCACCGCTTCTAGACTCAGCCGTTCCGCACGATGCCGCATGCCCTCTGGCCAGAGCTCAACTGCCAAGGGCTCGGTCAGGGGCTCGGTCGCCAGCGGCTCGGCTGAGCCCGCAGCCCGGAGTGCGGCTGTGGGCAGGCAGCCCCGCTCGGATCAACCGCGCCGAAGCGCCATCGACGAGACGCTTGCCATCAGGACCCTCAACGGCGGCAGCCTCGAGGACGTGATCCGGGTGCGGGGCGCCCGCCAGCACAACCTGCGCAACGTGGATCTCACCATCCCGCGCAACCGCCTGGTGGTGTTCACGGGCGTGAGCGGCAGCGGCAAGAGCTCACTGGCGTTCGACACGATCTTCGCCGAGGGTCAGCGCCGCTACGTGGAGAGCCTCTCGGCCTACGCGCGCCAGTTCCTCGGCCAGGTGGACAAGCCCGATGTGGACGCCATCGAGGGACTGTCACCGGCGATCTCGATCGATCAGAAGTCCACCAGCCACAACCCGCGCTCCACCGTCGGCACCGTCACCGAGATCCAGGACTACCTGCGCCTGCTGTTCGGCCGTGCCGGTGAGCCCCACTGCCCGGAGTGCGACCGCTCGATCCGCCCCCAGACCATCGATGAGATGGTGGACCAGATCCTCACCCTGCCCGAGGGCACGCGCTACCAGCTGCTGGCGCCGGTGGTGCGTGGCAAGAAGGGCACCCATGTGAAGCTGCTCTCCGGCCTGGTGTCCGAGGGCTTCGCCCGGGTGCGGATCAACGGCGAGGTGCGCGAGCTGGCCGACAACATCGAGCTTGACAAGAACCACGCCCACCACATCGAGGTGGTGGTTGACCGGCTGGTGGCCCGGGAGGGCATCCAGGAGCGGCTCACCGATTCCCTGCGTACGGCCCTCAGGCGGGGCGATGGCCTGGCCCTGGTGGAGCTGGTGCCCAAGGCCGGCGAGGAGCTGCCGGAGGGTCTCGAACGGGAGCGCCTCTACTCCGAGAACTTCGCCTGCCCCGTGCACGGGGCGGTGATGGAGGAGCTCTCGCCGCGGCTGTTCTCCTTCAACAGTCCCTACGGAGCCTGTCCCGACTGCCACGGCATCGGTCACCTGCGCCGTTTCACCACCGAGCGGGTGATCCCCGATCCATCCCTGCCGGTGTACGCGGCGGTGGCCCCCTGGGCCGAGAAGGACAACGCCTACTACTTCTCCCTGCTCTATTCCGTCGGCGAGGCCTTCGGCTTCGAGATCAAGACCCCCTGGAACCAGCTCAGCCCGGAGCAGCAGGCGGTGCTGCTGCACGGCTCCCAGGAGCCGATCGCCATCCAGGCGGACAGCCGCTACCGCAAGGCCCAGGCCTACGAGAGGCCATTCGAGGGGATCCTGCCGATCCTGGAGCGCCAGCTGCGGGATGCC